>CAIODK010000120.1 GCA_903856995.1 uncultured Burkholderiales bacterium | reverse complement strand
GTCAGCACGCAACAAAGCAACCCGCGCTTGGTGCAAGAGATGTTCTGGAGCAATCCGCGTTATGTGTTCTTCCGCGAAGAAGTGCGCAGCGCAGCCGATGCCGATCTTGGCCCGCGCGGTGCACAAGGTGTGCCTCTCACCGCAGGGCGTTCCATCGCGGTGGACAAAGATGCCATCCCCTACGGCACGCCGGTATGGTTAGCGAGTTCGGGGCCGAACGTCAATCTGCAGCGCTTGGTATTTGCACAGGACACAGGCAGCGCCATCGTGGGCGCAGTACGTGCGGATTATTTTGCGGGCACGGGCCCTGAGGCGGGTGACTTTGCTGGGCGTATGAAGCAAGGTTTGCGTTTGTGGGTGTTGTGGCCGCGCCAAAACTAAGGTAATTACTGTCGAGAAAAGCCCTCTTGTTGAGGGCTTTTTAATGTTCAAACGTGTTTTGATTTCTTGCTGGGTGTCACATGCGTCAGTGGTAAAGCCCCGCTGGCCTTGACTTCGCCAAGCGAAAAACTGGTGTGCATGTCTTTCACATGTGGCAAATTAAGCAGGACATGTCTGGCAAATTGGCTAAAGCTTTCCAAGTTTTGCGACACCACTTGTAGTTCAAATGTGCCTGTGCCGCTGATGTAGTGGCATGTCACGATTTCTGGAATTTTACGAATCGCAGTTTCTAGTTTGCGTGTCACGTCGCCGGAATTACGCTCGGCATCGAGGCGCACAAAGGCTAAGACGCCCAGGCCGATTTTGTGGCGGTTGATTTCAGCGCGGTAACCGGTGATGTAGCCCTCCTCCTCTAAGACCCGAACACGACGCCAACACGGCGCCGCGCTGAGCCCAACGCGCTGCGCTAAATCAGCGTTGGTTAGGCGTGCATCGGTCTGAAGCTCACGCAATATCGCAAGATCAAAGTTATCTAGGGTTTCCATGTAAGAGCCTTAACGTTTCGTTAATTCAATGATTCTAGAAAGAATATTGCGGCGAGCATGCGAATGGACGAATAAATAGAAAGCCTTTATCCAGAAGTGCGGCCTACACTTTGCCTAGAAGCAAAAAACGGAGACACACATGAACGCCCCCTTACCCGAGCACATTCGCCGCGCACTCGCAGCCGTGACGCTGGACGACAAATACAGCCTCGACCAAGGGCGCGCCTTCATGAGTGGTGTGCAAGCCTTGGTCAAGCTGCCCATGTTGCAGCGTCAACGCGATGCTTTGCAAGGCAAAAACACCGCAGGCTTTATCAGTGGCTATCGCGGCTCGCCTTTGGGTACCTATGACCAAGCGCTGTGGAAGGCCAGGCCTTACCTGCAAGCGCAAAACATTGTGTTTCAGCCTGGGGTGAACGAAGAGCTGGCCGCGACCGCCTTGTGGGGCACGCAGCAACTGGGCTTTGCCCCGCCCGGCAGCAACAAGTTTGACGGTGTGTTCGGCATTTGGTATGGCAAAGGCCCGGGCGTGGACCGCTGTTCGGACGTGTTCAAGCACGCCAACATGGCGGGCACGACCCCGTGGGGTGGCGTGCTGGCTGTGGCGGGCGATGATCATGTGGCGAAAAGCTCCACCGCTGCACACCAAAGCGATCACATCTTCAAGGCCTGCGGCACACCGGTGTTCTTCCCGAGCAGTGTGCAAGAGATTTTGGATTTGGGTTTGCACGCGATCGCGATGAGCCGCTTCAGCGGCCTGTGGTCGGGCATGAAAACGATTCAAGAAATCGTGGAGTCCAGCGCCACCGCGGTGATTGACCCCGAGCGCGTTCAAATCGTGATTCCGGAGTTTGAGATGCCCCCCGGGGGTGTCCACATCCGCTGGCCCGATGACGCGCTGAGTCAGGAGGCGCGCTTGTTTGACTACAAGTGGTACGCCGCACTTGCTTATGTGCGCGCCAACCGTTTGAACCACAACGTGATTGAAGGCCCGAATGACCGGCTCGGTTTGATCGCCAGCGGCAAGGCCTATAACGACACACGTCAAGCCTTGTTGGACCTCGGCTTAGACGACGACACCTGCCGTCGCCTTGGCATCCGTTTGCACAAAGTGGCGGTGGTGTGGCCGCTGGACGCGCAGCTCACGCGTGAATTCGCCAGTGGTTTGCAAGAGATTTTGGTGATCGAAGAAAAGCGCCAAGTCATTGAGTACCAACTCAAAGAAGAGTTGTACAACTGGCGCGCCGATGTGCGGCCCAATGTGTTGGGCAAGTTCAACGACATGGGCGAGACCCAGGGCCATGAAAACCCCTTCGGCGGCGGCGGCGAATGGTCCATGCCCAACCCGAGTGCCAACACCTTGTTGCGTGCCAATGCTGATCTGAACCCTTCTCTGATTGCCAAAGCCATTGCCCAGCGCGTGCTCAAGCTTGGCGTGGGTGACGACATCAGCGCGCGCATCCACGCGCAGCTGGCCATCATCAGCGGCAAAGAGCAGGCGACGGCGGCGGTGCATCTGAAGGCCGATCGTCAACCGTGGTTCTGCTCGGGCTGTCCGCACAACACGTCCACCAAAGTGCCCGAGGGTTCGCGTGCGATGGCTGGCATTGGCTGCCACTTTATGACGCTGTGGATGGATCGCAACACCGATGGCTTCACACAAATGGGCGGGGAAGGCGTGCCTTGGGTGGGCCAACAGCCGTTTGTGAACGACAAGCACATCTTCGCCAACTTGGGCGATGGCACGTATTTCCACAGCGGTAGCTTGGCCGTGCGGCAAAGCATTGCGGCGGGGGTGAACATCACCTACAAAATTTTGTACAACGACGCGGTGGCCATGACAGGCGGGCAACCGGTGGGTGAGCGCCCTGAGGGCCACAGTGTGTTGCAAATCGCACAGAGCATGAAGGCCGAAGGCGCGCAACGCATCGCTGTGGTGACAGACGAGCCTGAAAAATACGAAGGCGCAGACTTGGTCAGCGGGGTGTCTGTGTTTCACCGCGACGAGCTCGATCGCATTCAGCGTGAGATGCGTGAAGTCAAGGGCTGCACCGTCATCATTTACGACCAAACGTGCGCGACAGAAAAACGTCGCCGTCGCAAACGCGGCACGATGGTGGACCCCGCAGTGCGGGTGTTGATCAACGAGTTGGTTTGCGAGGGCTGCGGCGACTGCGGCGTGCAAAGCAACTGCATGAGCGTGGAGCCGCTAGAGACCGAGTTTGGGCGCAAGCGCACCATCAACCAAAGCACCTGCAACAAAGATCTCAGTTGTTTGAAAGGCTTTTGCCCCAGCTTCGTCACGGTGGAGGGTGGGCAGTTGAAAAAGAAGGCCCAAGGCGTGTCACGCATTGCGCTGCCAGAGGCCGCACTGCCAGAGCCCCGCTTGCCGGACATCACGCAACCGTGGGCCACGGTGGTGGCCGGTGTGGGCGGCACAGGCGTCATCACCATCGGGCAGTTGCTGGGCATGGCTGCGCACATCGAAGGCAAAGGCATCGTCACGCAGGACGCGGCAGGCTTGGCGCAAAAAGGCGGTGCAACCTGGAGCCATGTGTTGATCGCCAGTACCCAAGCAGACATTCGGACCACGCGCGTCAGCACGGCATCGGCAGACCTGGTCATGGGTTGCGACCCCATCGTCACCGCACACAAAGAAACGCTGCAGCGCATGCGCGCAGGGCGCACCCATGTGGCGCTCAACGCCCACAGCGCGCCCACGGCAGCTTTTGTGCGCGACGCCAATTGGCAAAACCCGGGCGAGGCCTGCATCGCTGAAATCGCACACGCTGTCGGCCCAGAAGGCGTGAGTGCGTTTGATGCAGACCGCGTCGCAACACAGGTGTTGGGCGACAGCATCTATGTGAACCCCATGATCCTTGGCTTCGCTTGGCAAAAGGGCTGGCTGCCCTTGGGCTTTGAAGCCTTGATGCGGGCCATCGAGCTCAACGACATGGCTGTGGCGCAAAACAAAGCGGCCTTTGCTTGGGGGCGTCACTGCGCCGAGCATTGGGAGGTGGTGGCGGGCCTGCTGGCACCTGAGCAAATCGTGCAGTTTCACAAACCCACGGGCGTAGACGACGTGATTGAAAAGCGCGTGGCATTTTTGACTGACTATCAGAACGCTGCCTACGCCAACAGCTACCGGGCCGTGGTGGAGCGCGTGCGCGCTGCCGAGGCTTCGCTGCACAAATCCACACTCACAGAGGCCGTGGCTCGTAACCTCTTCAAGCTCATGGCTTACAAAGACGAGTACGAGGTCGCGCGTTTGCACACCGATGCCGCGTTCTTGCACAAGATCGAGGGCATGTTCGAGGGCGACTACACCCTCAACTACCACTTGGCACCGCCGCGCATCGCCAAAACCAACGCAAAGGGTGAGTTGCAAAAGCAAAAGTTTGGGCCACTCATGCTGACGGGGTTCAAGCTGCTCAAGCGGTTCAAAGGCTTGCGGGGCTCTGCGCTGGATGTGTTTGGCCACACCGAAGAGCGGCGAACCGAGCGCGCCCTGATTGCCCAGTACCGCACCAATGTGGAGGTGCTGGTGAGTCAGCTCAACGCCCGCAACCATGGGCTGGCGGTGGACATAGCGCGAATCCCTGAGCAAATCAAAGGGTTTGGTCATGTCAAAGCCCGCCATCTCGCGGTAGCCCGTGAGAAGTGGGAGGGGCTGAAAGCGCAGTGGTCAGCTCTTAAATAAGGGGGGCAAGCCAGCCGCATACAATCCGCGGTTGGTCTGCTGGGGCGTTTTGCACCCCAGCAGCAGTCCCTCAATTAGGAGCTTGACCGTGTTGATTTCTTCTGCTTTTGCCCAAACCGCTCCTGCCGCTGCTGCAGGTAATGACATCATGTCTTCGCTCACTGGGATGCTGCCTTTGGTGTTGATGTTTGTGGTCTTGTATTTCGTGATGATTCGTCCACAGATGAAACGTCAAAAAGAACACAAAGCCATGATCGAGGCGATCGCCAAAGGCGACGAAGTCGCCACCGTTGGCGGCTTGCTCGGCAAAGTAACTAAGTTGTCTGAAGGCACTGTGAGCGTGGAAATCGCCGCAGGTGTTGAAGTCCAAGTCCAGCGCCAAGCTGTTGTGCAGGTGTTGCCTAAAGGCTCGCTGTAATTTTTAGCCCTTGACGACGAAGCGACCATGAACCGTTACCCCCTTTGGAAGTACGCGATCATCGTGATCGCTTTGTTGATCGGCAGCATCTACACGCTGCCTAACTTTTTTGGCGAAGCGCCTGCCGTGCAGGTGTCGGCTGCCAAGTCATCGGTCAAGGTGGATGCCGCCTTGCAAGTGCGCGTGCAAACCGCCTTGCAAGCGGCCAACCTCACCCCCGATGTGGTGACCTTGGACAACGGCTCGCTCAAGGTTCGCTTTGACACCACCGACAACCAGCTCAAAGCCAAGGACGCAATTCAGCAAGCCTTGGTGCCCGACGCCAACGACGCCTCGTATGTGGTGGCTTTGAATTTATTGGCCCGTTCTCCCGCATGGTTGACCGCGCTTCACGCAGCGCCTATGTATTTGGGCCTTGATTTGCGAGGCGGCGTGCATTTCATGTTGCAAGTCGACATGCCTGCCGCGCTGACCAAGAAGGCCGAGGCCTTGGCCGGCGATATCCGTACCGGTTTGCGCGAAAAGAACGTGCGCCACAGCGGTATCAGCCGCAACAACCAAACCATTGAAATTCGCTTCCGCGATATGGCAACGCTCGAAGCTGCGCAACGCGTGATTCAAGACCAGTTCTTGGATCTGCAAACCACCAGCGCCCCTGATGGCGCTGACTTCAAGCTCACCGCGGTCATCAACCCTGTGGCTGCTAAGCGTGTGCAAGAGCAGGCCATCAAGCAAAACATCACCACCCTGCACAACCGTATCAACGAGTTGGGCGTGGCCGAACCTGTGATTCAGCAGCAAGGGACTGACCGCATCGTGGTGCAGCTGCCAGGCGTGCAAGACACGGCCAAGGCCAAAGACATTTTGGGTCGCACCGCCACGCTGGAAATCCGCATGGTGGACGACAGCGCCGAAGCCCGCTCTGCAGAGTTTGGCAATGGCCCTGTGCCATTTGGGACCGAACGTTTCTTAGACCGTAGCGGTCAAGCGGTGATCGTGAAGAAGCAAGTCATCTTGACTGGCGAGAACCTCACCGACGCGCAGCCCGGCTTTGACACCCAAAACCAAGAAGCCGCCGTGCACCTGACGCTCGACGCCAAAGGCGCGCGCATCTTCAAAGACGTGACCCGCGAGAGCGTGGGCAAGCGCATGGCCATCTTGCTGTTTGAAAAAGGCAAAGGCGAAGTCGTGACCGCGCCTGTGATCCGCAGTGAAATCGGTGGCGGCCGCGTGCAAATTTCTGGCCGCATGAGCACCACAGAAGCCAATGACACCGCCTTGCTGTTGCGCGCGGGCTCACTCGCTGCGCCGATGGAAATCATCGAAGAGCGCACCATTGGCCCAAGCCTCGGGGCTGAAAACATTGCCAAAGGGTTCGACTCCGTCACCTGGGGCTTTGTGGCCGTGACCGGTTTCATGTGCATTTATTACATGTTGTTTGGCGTGTTCTCCAGCGTCTCGCTGGCGGTGAACTTGTTGCTCTTGGTGGCGGTGCTCTCCATGTTGCAAGCCACGCTCACCTTGCCTGGCATGGCCGCGATGGCCTTGGTGCTGGGTATGGCGATTGACGCCAACGTGTTGATCAACGAGCGCGTGCGCGAAGAGTTGCGCAACGGCGCGTCGCCTCAGTCGGCCATCCACGCGGGCTACGACCGCGCTTGGGCCACCATCCTCGACTCCAACGTCACCACCTTGATTGCGGGTTTGGCCTTGTTGGCCTTTGGCTCCGGCCCTGTGCGCGGCTTTGCCGTGGTGCATTGCTTGGGCATTTTGACCAGCATGTTCTCCGCGGTGTTCTTCTCGCGTGGCTTGGTCAACGTTTGGTACGGTCGCAAGAAGAAATTGCAAGGCGTCTCTATTGGCACTGTGTGGCGCGCTTAAGCGAACAGCTGCAGAAAGAAATTTAAGTCATGGAATTCTTCAAAATCCGTAAAGACATCCCGTTCATGCGGCATGCCGTGGCGTTCAACGCCATCTCGTTCATCACGTTCTTGGCGGCGGTGTTCTTCTTGTTCAACCGTGGCTTGCACCTGTCGGTGGAGTTCACGGGCGGTACGCTGATGGAAGTCAGCTACAGCCAACCGGCAGACCTGAATGCTGTGCGCGACCAAATCGCGAAGCTCGGTTTCTCCGACGTGCAAGTGCAAAACTTTGGCACAGCGCGTGATGTGATGATCCGCATGCCCGCCGTGAAGGGCCAGAGCTCAGCGCAGCAAAGCGAACAAGTGTTGACTGCGCTCAAAAGCACCGACGCGCAAGTGCAACTGCGTCGCACCGAATTCGTCGGCCCGCAAGTCGGGGATGAGTTGGCGGTGGACGGCCTGAAGGCCTTGGCCTTTGTGGTGGTCGGCATCATGATTTATTTGGCCATGCGCTTTGAGTGGAAGTTCGCCGTGGCGGCCATCATTGCCAACTTGCATGACGTGATCATCATCTTGGGATTTTTCGCCTTTTTCCAGTGGGAGTTTTCTTTGCCCGTGTTGGCCGCGGTGCTCGCGGTGCTGGGCTATTCGGTGAACGAATCGGTGGTGATCTTTGACCGTATTCGTGAGAACTTCCGTCGCTATCGCAAGATGAACACGGTTGAAATCATCGACAACGCCATCACCTCCACCATCAGCCGCACCATCATCACCCACGGCTGTACGCAGCTCATGGTGTTGTCCATGTTGTTGTTCGGGGGCGCAACACTGCACTACTTTGCGCTGGCGCTGACCATTGGCATTTGCTTCGGCATTTATTCCTCCGTGTTCGTGGCCGCAGCCATCGCCATGTGGCTGGGCATCCGTCGTGATGACCTCATCAAGCACACGGGCACCAAAGTGGTGGGCGATCCGGACGATGAAAATTCTGGCGCGGTGGTCTGACCACGTTTAGTCATTCATGTGACTTAAAAAAGGGTTTACCCCTTTGCGATTGAAGCTTTCGATGCGTAGCATCCGCGTCTTAGACACACGGACTTCCATCGAAGGTATCTGGATTGACACGCAACGACTTCATCTTAGAAACCAAGAATCTGACGCGTGAGTTCAAGGGCTTTGTCGCCGTTGACAGCGTCAATCTTCAAATCAAACGAGGCGCGATTCACGCGTTGATCGGCCCCAATGGCGCAGGCAAGACCACCGTCTTCAATTTGCTCACCAAATTTCTACCGGTGAGCGCGGGCCAAATCATTTACAACGGCCAAGACATCACCTCGCTCAAAGCTGCCGAGGTGGCGCGCATGGGCATGGTCCGGTCGTTCCAAATCTCTGCGGTGTTCCCGCACCTGAGCGTCTTAGAAAATGTGCGCGTTGGGTTGCAGCGCAAGCTGGGCACCAGCTTTCATTTTTGGAAATCGGAGAGCAGCCTCAATGCTTTGAACGAGCAAGCCATGCACTTGCTTGATCAAGTGGACTTGGCCAGTTTTGCGCAAACCCAAACCGTGGAGCTACCCTACGGGCGCAAGCGCGCCCTTGAGCTAGCAACCACACTCGCCCTTGATCCGGAGCTGATGTTGCTGGACGAACCCACCCAAGGCATGGGCCACGAAGATGTGGGCCGTGTGGTCGATTTGATTCGTAAAGTGGCGGCTAACCGCACGGTGTTGATGGTCGAACACAACATGAACGTGGTGGCTGATTTGTCTGACACCATCACAGTTCTGGCGCGAGGCTCGGTTCTGGCTGAGGGCCCTTATGCGCAAGTCTCCAAGGACGCCCGCGTGCTGGAGGCCTATGTGGGCACGGTCGAGGAGGCGGCATGAGTCAACCTCTCTTGAAAGTCGCCGGCCTAGACTCTTGGTACGGTGAGTCGCACATCTTGCACGGTGTGAATTTTGAAATTCATGAAGGTGAGTTGGTCACCTTGCTTGGACGCAATGGCGCGGGTCGCTCGACCACAGTCAAATCCATTCTTGGGTTGACGGGGCGACGAACGGGCTCTGTGCAAATTGACGGGGTCGAAACCATCGGCCTGCAAACCAATCAAATCGCACGCTTGGGGTTGGGCTACTGCCCCGAAGAGCGCGCCATTTTTTCATCGCTTAGCTGCGAGGAAAACCTCATGCTTCCGCCCAAGATTGGCCCCGGCGGCATGTCGGTGGCAGAAATCTACGAGATGTTTCCCAACCTGTACGAGCGCCGCAATAGCCAAGGCACCCGCTTATCAGGGGGCGAGCAACAGATGTTGGCCATGGCGCGCATCCTGCGTTCGGGCGCGCGCATTTTGTTGCTCGATGAAATCACCGAGGGCCTGGCCCCCGTGATCGTGCAAACACTGGGTCGTGTGATTCGGCAACTCAAGGCCAAGGGCTTGACGATTGTGTTGATTGAACAAAATTTCCGATTCGCAGCACCGCTGGCGGACCGGCACTATGTGATGGAGCATGGCCAGATCGTGGCCACGGTTCACAAAAATGAACTCGATAACAAGGCAGACATGCTGAACGAGTATCTGGGCGTCTGAGCCTTTATCAACAGGAGCAAATTATGAAGCGTCATTTCGTTACCTCTGCCATCGCTGCTGCGACGGCTGTTTTTTTGGCTGGTGTGTCCACGGCCGCGATGGCTCAAGGCAAGCTGTCGGGTGACAGCGTGAAGATTGGTGTGTTGACGGATATGTCGGGCGTCTACGCTGACTACGGCGGCCCCGGTGCTGTGGCCGCTGCCAAGATGGCGGTGCAAGACTTTGGCGGCAAGATGTTTGGCAAGCCGATTGAAGTGGTCAATGCCGATCACCAAAATAAACCCGACATCGCCAAAAACATCACCCAGCAATGGTTTGACCGCGACGGCGTGGACATGACGGTAGAGAACTTGAACTCTGCGGTGGCGTTGACAGTTCAGGCCTTGGGCAAAGAGAAAAACAAAATCACGATCGTGACAGGTGCGGCAACTGCGCGCATGACCAACGAAGATTGCGCCCCCGGAACCGGCGTGCATTACCTGATGGACACCATTGCCTTGAGCAACGTGGTGGGCAAAGCCATTGTGAAAGACGGCGGCGACAGTTGGTTCTTCTTGACGGCGGACTACGCGTTTGGCCACTCCCTCGAAAAAGACACGGGCGATGTGGTTAAGGCCGCAGGCGGCACGGTCAAGGGCGCTGTGCGTCACCCCCTGTCTACCGGTGACTTTTCCTCCTTCTTGCTACAAGCGCAAAGCTCGGGTGCCAAAGTGGTGGGCTTGGCCAACGCTGGCGGCGACACGGTGAACAGCATCAAGGCGGCGGCTGAATTTGGTTTGACCAAGAAGCAAAACTTGGCTGCCTTGTTGATGCTGCTGACAGACGTGCACGCGATTGGCTTGAACACCGCACAAGGTTTGTACCTGACCGAAGGCTGGTACTGGGACTTGAACCCCGAGACACGCGCTTGGGCTCAAAAGTACGAAGCGGTGATGAAGAAGAAGCCCAACTCCAACCACGCCTCGGTGTACTCATCGACCATGCATTACCTCAAGGCGGTTCAAGCGGCTGGGACGGATGACACCGCCGCCGTGATGAAGAAGATGCAGGACACCCCCATCAATGACATGTTTGCCAAAAACGGCAAGCTCCGCGTCGATGGCCGCATGGTGCATGACATGTATTTGTTCCAAGTCAAAACACCGGCTGAGTCAAAAGGCCCATGGGACTACTACAACCTCAAAGGCACGATCAAGGGTGAAGACGCCTTCCTACCTTTGGCACAAAGCCGTTGTGCTGCGCTGAAGAAGTAAATAGCGTGAACTGAAACGACGGGTCGCAGGCTGCGACCCGTCATATTGCACCGGACTGTATGACTGAAATTTTTGGTGTGCCGATTCAAGCCTTGATGGGGCAACTCATGCTCGGTTTGGTCAACGGCTCTTTTTATGCCATCTTGTCGTTGGGGCTTGCCGTGATTTTCGGCATGCTCAACATCGTCAACTTTGCGCATGGCGCGCTCTACATGGCGGGCGCTTTTTTTGCGTGGATGCTGCTCAACTACGCAGGCATTAATTACTGGATGGCCTTGGTCATTGCCCCTTTGGGCGTTGCCTTGATTGGCGTGGTGATCGAAAAAACCATGCTGCGTTGGTTGCACCAACTCGACCACCTGTACGGGCTGTTGCTGACCTTTGGCTTGGCCCTGATTTTGGAAGGCATCTTCCGCGAGTTTTATGGCTCGTCCGGCTTGCCCTATGACTTGCCTGAGGTGTTCCGTGGGGTCTTTGATTTGGGCTTCATGATGTTGCCCAAGTACCGCGTCTGGGTGATTGTGGTGTCCATCGTGCTGTGTTTCTTCACGTGGTTTGTGATTGAAAAAACCAAGCTCGGCGCCTACTTGCGCGCGGGAACCGAAAACCCAGACATGGTGAAAGCCTTCGGCATCAACGTGCCCTTGATGGTCACGCTCACCTATGCCTTTGGTGTGGGGCTCGCAGGGTTGGCGGGTGTCATGGCCGCACCGATTTATCAAGTGAGTCCGCTGATGGGTTCCAACATCATCATCGTGGTGTTTGCGGTGGTAGTGATTGGTGGCATGGGCTCGATCTTGGGCGCGATCGTCACGGGCTTGGGCTTGGGGTTGATTGAAGGCCTGACCAAAGTATTTTTTGCAGAGGCCTCGACCACGGTCGTGTTTGTCATCATGGCCATTGTGTTGTTGATCCGACCAGCAGGTTTGTTCGGGCGGGAGAAGTAATGAGCAAGCGTTTGATTTACGGCGGACTGTTGCTGGTCCTCTTGGTGGCTCCCTTTGTGAGCTATCCCATGTTCTTGATGAAGGTGCTTTGCTTCGCCTTGTTTGCGAGCGCCTTCAATTTGTTGATTGGCTTCACGGGTTTGCTGTCATTTGGGCACGCCATGTTTTTTGGCTTTGCGGCCTATGTGTCGGGCCATGCGGCCAAAGTGTGGGGCGTGACACCCGAGGTAGCGGTGCTGGCTGGCACTTTGAGCGCCGCGTTGATTGGTTTGTTGACTGGTTGGCTGGCCGTGCGTCGACAAGGTATTTACTTTGCGATGGTCACCCTTGCGTTGGCGCAGATGATTTATTTTTTATGCGTGCAATCACCCTTCACCTATGCCGAAGATGGGATTCAAAGCATCCCACGTGGCAAGTTGTTCGGACTGTTTGATTTGACCAGCGATACCACCATGTACTACGTGGTGCTGACCATTTTTGTGGCCGCCTTTGCCTTGATTTACCGCGTGGTGCATTCACCCTTTGGCCAAGTGCTGAAATCGGTGCGCGAAAACGAGCCACGCGCCTTGTCGCTCGGCTACAACGTGGACCACTACAAGCTGGTGGCCTTTGTGTTGTCCGCGGCACTTGCCGGTTTGGCGGGTGCCACCAAAGCGATTGCTTTTGGTTTGGCCACCCTGACGGACGTGGGCTGGCAGATGTCGGGTGAGGTTGTCTTGATGACACTGCTGGGTGGCATGGGCACCATGGTGGGCCCGACTGTGGGAGCGGCCATCATCATGGCCATGGAAAACTACTTGGCCAGTTTGGGCTCGTGGGTCACGATCATCATGGGTTGCACCTTCGTGACCTGTGTGCTCGTGTTCCGTCGCGGCATCGTGGGTGAGATAGAGCACCGGTTTGGCGGCAAGGGCTAAGCCGCCTTCAGTGCATTAGTGCCCTAGTGCCCTAGTGACTTAGTGCGCGACGCGGTCTGTGTCGTCGCACAGCTCGTCAAGGATCAATGCATCTGGCTCTAAGCCAATGCTCCAGTAAACCATCAGCACAATGATTTTCAGGTCATCCAAATCCATGGGCTGACCGGGGATCGCCATGGCGCGGTCGAGCACGATTTCGCGCATGTGCGGTGACAGCACATCGGCGGATTCAAGAAAGTTGATGAAGCCCAAGCAAGTGGCGCCCAAATGGTCTTGCTCTGCGACCGAGTAAACGCGCAAGCTCTGGGCGGACTCGGTGTGGTGTTCACGCGCTGACTGGCTGATGTCGATCAGCACTGTTTTGTGGGATGCCAAGTTCAGCTCGTCCAGCCACGACAAAGCTTGTTGGATGTCATCCACTTCGAAACCAGCCACGCTGAGTTTGCGGCCTAGCTGCTCTAGCTCAGGACACGCATCGCCGCGCCAGTAGTTTTCATAGACGAATACGAGCACTTCAAACATGGGGCCAATATACATGCTTTTTACAACCAAGAAATCTTCCTAGATGGGTGCTATTTCTTAGTTCGAAGCGAGGCGTTGAAACAACCCGCCGGGCAAACGTCCGACTGCACCGTCGAGTTCTAAGGTCAGCAATTGCGCTTGCAAGCTCGCCGTGTCTAAGTCGCACCGGGCTTGCAACGCGTCGAGGCTGACGGGGGCATAGCCCATGTGGGTGAGTAATGGATCTTCACCATCGTTGGCGGCGATGTTGCCGTGCGCCGTCTCACCTAGGGCCTCTGAAAATAAATTGACTTGTTGTTGCGGCGCAAGCTGCAATTCTTCCAACACGTCTTGCGCGTTTTCAACCAGCTTTGCACCTTGGCGAATCAGCGCGTGGCAGCCATGGGATTGGGTCGCGTGAATCGAGCCGGGAATGGCCAGCACTTCGCGCCCCAGTTCGAGCGCCATTTGGGCGGTGATAAGCGATCCGGATTTCATGGCTGCCTCCACCACCAAGGTACCCAAGCCGAGAGCGGCAATGATGCGATTGCGTTTGGGGAAATTCTGTGCCAAGGGGGGTGTGCCCAAGTGGTATTCACTCACCAGCAAGCCGTGCAAAGCAATTTCTTGGGCCAGTGTCTGGTGCTGTCGTGGGTACACACGGTCGAGGCCCGTACCCACCACGGCGACGGTGTGCCAATGTGACGCGCCGATAGCGTCCAGCCGTTGGCCGCGTAACGCGCCTTGATGCGCGGCGCCGTCCACGCCTAAGGCCAAACCCGACACCACGCACAAGCCAGCTTGACTCAAGGCCTCCCCAAACTGCGCTGCGGTTTGCGCGCCCTGCGGTGTCGGGTTACGGCTTCCCACGACGGCGATCGCGTTGCCAAGCGTGGCGTGGGTTTGCCCCGCCACATAGAGCATCAGCGGCGGGTCAGACAACTGCAGCAACTCAGGCGGGTAGCGCGCGTCACCCAGCGTCCACAGTGCGTGGCTGTAGGCGTCGGGCTGATGAGCCAGCCAATGCTGGGTGCGCACGCATTGCACGGCCAATGCATTGGGCTCGGTCAACAGGGCTTGCGCCTGTTTGGTGCTGACCACTTGGCACAACGCGGTGTGGGTTTGTTCAAACACCGTTTGCGGACTTCCAAAGCACGCCAGTAGGCGACGCGCGGCTTCATTGCCGACGCCGTCTGTCATGCTCAAACGCAGCCAAGCGCGTAACGCGTCTTTGTCCATATCTTTTCCTTGAGGGTGTGAAATTGATTGTCAGAACGGTTGTCGGGAATAGGTGGGCCCGAAGGTCGAAAACTTCAAAACCGGAGACAATGAAGCCATGCCCAAGTTAGACATTCTTCAATTCCCCGATCCCAAACTTCACACCGTCGCCAAGCCGGTCCAAGAGATCGACACGCGTATCCGTTCCCTCATCGCCGACATGCTCGAAACCATGTACGACGCCAGCGGCATCGGCCTCGCTGCCACGCAAGTGGACGTGCATGAACGGTTGGTGGTGATTGACACCTCGGAAGATCGCAACGAAGCCATGGTGCTCATCAACCCAGAAATCACATGGATGGGTGACGAGCGCGTCAAAGGCGACGAGGGCTGCTTGTCCGTTCCCGGTATTTACGACGGCGTGGAGCGCGCCACGCACGTCAAGGTCACGGCCATGGACGAGCACGGCAAAGTGCGTACCATCGAAGCCGAAGGCTTGCTGGCCGTGTGCATTCAGCACGAGCTCGACCACTTGGTGGGCAAGGTGTTTGTGGAGTACCTCTCGCCTTTGAAGCGAAACCGCATCAAAACCAAAATGCTCAAAGCGTTGCGTGACGACGAATAAGGGGCAGATATGAGCCAGCCTTTACGCGTCATTTTTGCGGGCACGCCCGAGTTTGCGGCCGACGCCTTGGCTCAAATTTTGGCGGCAGGTCACACCGTGCCCTTGGTGCTGACCCAACCAGACCGCCCGGCGGGTCGCGGCATGAAGCTGCAAGCCTCTGCGGTCAAGCAGCTCGCGCTGGAGCACCACATTCCCGTCGCGCAGCCGTTGAGCCTGCGCCTCGATGGCAAATACCCAGACGATGCGACCGCTGCGCAAGCAGCCATTGCCGAAGCCAACGCCGACGTCATGGTGGTGGCTGCCTATGGCCTCATCCTGCCGCAGTGGACGCTAGACGCGCCACGTTTGGGTTGCTTCAACATTCACGCCTCGCTGCTGCCCCGCTGGCGCGGCGCTGCACCTATTCACCGTGCCATCGAGGCGGGTGACGCGCAAACGGGCGTGGTCATCATGCAAATGGATGCGGGCCTCGACACCGGCGACATGCTGCTGACCGATGTTCTCAACATCGCCGAAGACGACACCACGGCGAGTCTGCATGACCGCTTGGCCCACATGGGTGGCGTCTTGGTGGTGCGTGCTTTGGTCGATGCACAAGCCGGTAAGTTGCAGCCTGTGAAGCAGTCCGAAGCCGGCATCACCTACGCCCACAAAATTGAAAAAGCGGAAGCCGCTGTGGATTGGCAGCAATCTGCACAGACCATTGGCCGACGCGTGCGGGCCTTCAACCCCTTCCCGACTGCGTCTGCACAACTTGGGGGCGACATCATCAAGCTGTGGTGCGCCACGGTCGAGGCATCGGCACACAACGCCAAACCCGGCACGGTGCTGAGCGCGGACGAGCACGGTGTGTGCATCGCCTGCGGCGAAGGCGTGTTGCGCGTGACCGAACTGCAACGCGCAGGTGGCAAGCGATTGCGTGCTGCAGAGTTTTTGCGAGGCTTTGCGCTCGCGCCGGGCCAATGCTTTGAGCCCCATGTTGGCAGTTAAAACAAGCGATTATGTTTTTCAAACCTAAGCTCTTTCGGCATGCCGAATTCAAAATCGGTTTGTTCGAGCTAGCGCCCCAAGCACCGGGCGTGGCGGCTTGGGGTTTGATGACCGGCGTGGCCATGGTCAAGTCAGGCATGAGCGTGTTCGAGTCGGTGGTGATGACCCTGCTCGTGTTTGCTGGCAGCTCGCAGTTGGCGGCGATTCCGCTCATCGTGGCAGGCGCACCGGCCTGGGTGATTTTGGCGACGGGGTTTTGCGTCAACCTGCGCTTTGTGGTGTTCAGTTTGCACCTGCGCCCCTACCTCATCCATTTGCCGCGCTGGGAGCGCATGACGCACGCGTACGTGACCGCTGACATCAGCTACGTGTTGTTCACGCGGCGCTTCCATCAGCCGGGCCATACGCCCGAGCAACTGCTGGCGCAGGAAGCCTATTTGGCTGGCAGCGATGCCTTGAACTGGGGCGGTTGGATGGTGGCGAGTTTGGTGGGTATTGCGTTGGCTAATTTCATACCGTTGGCGTGGGGTTTGGGCTTTGCCGGCATCTTGTGTTTGTTGGGAATTCAATGCTCATTGGCGAGCTCACGCATGCGCATCGTGGCCTCGGTGGTGGCGGGGGTGGCTGCCGTCTTGGCCTATGCCTTGCCGCTCAAACTCAACATCGTGGTGGCGATTGCCCTTGCCGTGATTTTGTGCCTCACGTTAGAGCGTTTGCCATCGACGTCAGCGAACAGGGAGCAGACATGAGTGATCTCTTCGTGGGCACCGATGTGTGGACGCTGTGCGTCATCCTCGGGCTTGCTGTGGTGACGGTGGTGTCGCGCAGTTTCTTTTTCATCTCAAGCAAACCGTGGCATCTGCCGCATTGGGCACAACGTGGTTTGCAATATGCCCCCATCGCTGCTTTGTCAGCGGTTGTGTTGCCTGAGATTGTGATGACCCAAGGGCAGTTCATTACCTCCTGGCAAGACGCACGCTTATTTGCCGCCGCCGCTGGGGTGTTGGTTTACGTGGCCAAACGCAATGTGTTGTTGACAATCTTGGGCGGCATGGCGGTTTATCTGCCTTTGCATTTGGCGCTGGGCTGGTAGCCCAGCGGGCCTCAATACGTCGACCGACCACCCGTGATATCAAACACGGAACCTGTGGTGAAAGAGCAATCTTCGCTCGACAGCCAAGCGACCATGGCCGCGATCTCTTCCACTTCTACAAATCGGCCCATCGGAATCTTGCCCAGCATGTAGGCAATGTGTGCCTCCGTCATTTGGGCAAACATGGCGGTGCGAGCCACCGCGGGTGCGATGGCATTGACCAACACACCTTGGGTCGCAACTTCTTTTGCCAATGACTTGGTCAGTGCAATCACGCCGGCTTTGGATGCGCTGTAGTGGCTGGCGTTGGGGTTGCCCTCTTTGCCTGCGACAGAGGCGATGTTGACAATGCGCCCCCAGCCACGCTTGACCATGTGCGGCGTGACAGCGCGGCAGGTCAAGTAAGGTCCAATCAAATTCACTTCGATCACGCGACGCCACACCTCGGGGTCAAGCTCCCAGGTGGGGGCATTGCCGCCAGTGATGCCCGCGTTGTTCACCAAGATGTCGATGTGGCCGCTGTCTTGGATGGTCCGTGCGGTGGTGGCGGCGACTTCCGAATCGGAGGTGAGTTCGACCACATAGCCGCTGACTGTGCCGAGTTGACCAAGCGATGCCTTGGCCTCCTCGAGCTTGGCGGCATCGATGTCCCACATCACCACGCTAGCGCCTGAGCGCAGCAAACGTTCCGAGGTGGCGTAGCCGATGCCTTGTGCGCCGCCGGTCACGACCGCAACGCGGCCTTTCAAATCGATCTGGTTCATGCTGTGTATCCTTTCAAGGCGGGGCCGGCATTCGGTCCTGCTTGGGTGTCTGCGATGTATTGGCGAATGATGTCGTCAAAGGTTTTTTCTGCGTGCAGACCCAGTCGGTTGGCACGCACCGAGCTAGATCCTTTGGGCCAGCGGCCCACGATGTTGGCAATGGCTTCGTTGCGCTCAAACGTGACGCGAGCACGTGCGGCTGGACCGGCCACACGTTCAAGGGCATCCAACATCTCTTGCACGGTCACGTTGAGGCCGGGCAAGTTCATGGCGGTGCGGCCACCGTAGGCTTCACGCGAGCACTCGTAGACGGTGATCAAACCCTCGACCGTGGCGCGGGGCGACGTCACAGGGTGTGACACGTCGGGTGCAACCGGGCAGACCGAAGGCTCGCCGGCCAAAGGTTCGCGGATGATGCCGCTGAAAAATGAAGATGCAGCCCCATTGGGTTTGCCGGGACGCACCGTCACCGTCATCAGGCGGGCGCTGCGCCCGTCGATGTAGCCTTTGCGCGTGTAGTCGGCGACCAAGTGTTCGCACATGTGTTTTTGTGCGCCATAAGAGGTTTGTGGTGTGGGTAGGGTGTCGTCCGCCACGATGTCGGGCATGGGCACGGCATCGTCGGGCCCAAACACGGCAACGGAGCTGGAGAACACCAACCGCGTTGGCTTTGCACCGCCTTCGGTGCGCGAGCGCAAGGCGTCTAGCAAGGCGCGTGTGCTGTCTAAGTTGGACCGTAAACCCAGGTCAAAGTCGGCTTCGCACTCGCCTGAGACGGCCGAGGCCAAGTGAAACACACCGTCAAAGGCTTCATGTGCCAAGGCTTGGCAGTGGTCGAGCAAGGGGCCTGTTTTGACCGCCACGCGTGGGTCAGCCGCGAGGTCGGCGGGCGCAGGAAATTGATCCGCTAACACGATCTGCGAGATCAACTGGCCATTGAGTTGTCCGCGCGATAACAAGGTGCGGGCCAAACGGGCCCCTATGAATCCGGCTCCACCGGTGATCAGTAAACGCATGTGTGAAATTCCTTCAGTTAATTGGCGGGGACATTCCGAGCTGCGCGTGGTGCGCGCAACGACGCTGCAGGGAACGTCAAGGAGGGTAGTTTTTTCTTTGACATCAACACCAACTCAATGTCCTCACGTGCGCTGTCAATCAGTTTGAGAACGGCACGCTCTGCCTTTTCGGGTGAACGGGCAATCACGGCATCCAGCACAGCGCGGTGCAGGGGCAAAGAGATGGCTGGGCCGTTGGGTTTGGTGGTGGTGATCTCAAAGCTGGTGCGTAACAGTGCGCCGATGGCTTTGCTCATTTGCGCAACCATTCGGTTGTGGCAAGCGTGAAGCAAACCTTGGTGAAACAACAAGTCGTGGGTCACGTAGTCGCCACCAAATTCAATCGCGTGTTTCATTCCGGCATAGGCCTGCTCAATGCTAGCAATGTCTTGTGTTGTGGCTCGCTCTGCAGCGAGGCGAACCGCAGCGGGTTCGACGACGCGGCGCAGGTCTTGCAAGTCGCGCAAGAACTCGCGCGTGATGCCCATCTTCGACTGCCATGCCACCACATCGGGGTCAAACCAATTCCACTGTTCGTTTGGTAGTACGCGGGTGCCTACTTTGGGGCCTGTGCTGATCAAGCCTTTGGCTACCAAAGATTTGACAGCTTCACGAATCACGGTACGGCTGACGCCAAACTCCGTGCACAACATAGGCTCGGGTGGCATAGAGCTGCCCGGGGCGTAGTGCCCCGAAACGATGGCCTCACCCAGCAAGTCAAGCGTGTGGCCGAGTATGTTTTTGATAGCCATGTTAACCACGAACAAACAAGGTGACCAAGGGCGTGTTGCCAACTTGCCGACTCCAATGGCCATGCACTTGGGCATCAAAGGTGGCCCCTGCAGGCAACAGATCTTCCGAGTAAAAATGTTCGCCGGGGCTGAACACGCGCGAGCTGCCGTCTTGCAAACCAATCTCCATGTGGCCGCTCAAAATGAACACCCATTGCGCGTGGTCGCTGCAGTGAAAGGTGCTGCGAAAGCCCACCGGGCTGTGACGAAGTTGATAGCCCCCACTGGCCATGAGTTGGGACAAACGGGCTTGCGGCTTGCCTTCTGTCAAAGCGACAGGCTCTTCGCGAAAGCGCGCACAGCCATCGGTGTCGGTGAAAAGAATGATTTTTTGAAATGTGGTCATGTGCTTACTTTATCCGCGCCAAAGTTAATCTGAACCTTCATGGCTTGGCTTTTGTCGCCGGCCAATTCAAAGGCGTGAATGGCTTGATCAAAATCAATGACATGTGAGATGACTGGCCGACCGTCAATCAACCCCTCGTTTAAAAAGCGCACGGCCACAGCAAACTCTTCGTGGAAGCGGAAGGTGCCGCGCAGCTCAAGTTCTTTGCCCACCAACTGGTTCAAAGGCAAGGTGGAATCGCCACCGAGGCCGATGCTCACAATCACACCACGCGGTGCCACGATATCCAATCCACTGCGCAAGGCTTTGTCATTGCCGGAGGCTTCAAACATCACGTCAAATACCCCCTTGTTTGCTGCAAAGGGCGCCAAGCCATCGGGCGTGGTGGTGAGGTTGATGGTTTCATCCGCCCCCATGGCGCGTGCACAGACTAACGGTTGGTCGGTCACGTCCACCGCCACGATGCGTGCGGCACCCGCGCGTCGCAGGCCAGCGATCAAGAGCGCGCCAATGGGCCCGCAGCCGGTGACCAAAACCTGTTTGCCAAACACCGAGCCCGCGCGTTGGATGGCGTGCAAACCGACCGACAAAGGTTCGGCCAAGGTAGCGAGCGACAAACTCAGGTTGTCGTTGAGGGGGTGTGCTTGTGAAGCGTCGATCACCAAGGACTCGCGGAACGCACCTTGGATGTGAGGAAAGCGCATGGCACTGCCGTAAAAGCGCATGTCCAAGCAATGGTTGTGCTGGCCTTTTTGGCAGTAGTGGCATTGCCCGCACGGACGCGAAGGCGAAATTGCGATGCGCTGGCCTGCCACAAACTGGGTCACCGAGGCGCCTACTGCGCTCACGATCCCTGACACTTCATGCCCCAGCACCATGGGCTCTTTGATTCGGATGGTGCCAAAACCGCCATGACGGAAGTAGTGCAGGTCTGAGCCGCAAATGCCACCATAGGCCACCCGCACGGCGAGTTGATGTGGGCCGAGCGTCTCGGTTTCTAAGGTGTCTAAACGCAGGTCTTCGGGGGCGTGGCAGACGATCGCTTTGCTCATGGGGTTTCCTCTTTACAGCTGCGCTGTCACGCCGCCGTCAACATACAAAATGTGGCCGTTCACAAAACTGGAGGCATCGCTGGCCAAGAACACCGCAGCACCCGCGAGCTCTTCCACCTCCCCCCAGCGGCGGCTTGGGGTGCGGTTGGTGAGCCATGCGCTGAAGGTGGGGTCGTTGACCAGCTTGTCGTTTAACTCGGTTTTGAAATAGCCGGGCCCAATGCCGTTGACGTTGAGTCCCAGTGGGCCCCAATCAATCGCCATGCCTTTGGTCAGCATCTTGAGCGCTCCTTTGCTCGCCATGTAGGGGGAAATTCCTGGGCGACCCAACTCGCTTTGCACCGAACAAATGTTGATGATGCGACCCTTCTTGCGTGTGATCATGTATTGCGCCACGGCTTGGCCCACAAAGAACACACTATCCAAGTTGGTTTGCATGAGCTCATGCCAGTCTTGGTGCGAGAACTCGTGCAAGGGTGCGCGTCGCTGAATGCCTGCGTTGTTGATCAAGATGTCAATGCCGCCCACCTCGCGCTCAATGCTGTCGACATTGGCTTTGACGGCCAGCGGATCAGTCACGTCAAACGCGCGCTCGTGGACAGTGAATCCTTCGGCGCGCAAGGTGTTCGCCGCGACAGTCAGTTTGGTGGCGTCGCGGCCGTTGAGCACCAAGGTCGCGCCAGCTTGGGCCAAGCCGCGTGCCAGACCCAAACCAATCCCAGCCGAAGAGCCAGTTACAAAAGCCAAGCGGCCATCCAGTCGAAATGTGTGTGCGTTGATCATGACGTGTGTGAAGGCAAGTGTTGTTCTATCAGTGAGACCAAGCGATCAACCGGCTCGGCAATGTCGAGGGTGAGTGCTGCTTCATCCGGGCTAGGAACTTCCAAAACGTCAAGCTGACTTCCCAGCAAGGCGGGAGGCATGTAGTGGCCTTGTCGGTTGCCCAGGCGTTGGGTGAGTAAGGCGCGGTCACCATGCAAGAGCACAAAGCGAAGGTCTGGCAAGGCAGCCCGTAAGCGGTCGCGATAAACCCGCTTCAAAGCGGAGCACGACACCACCATGCCATCCTCTGCGCCCAGGGCAGACAAGCGTGCCGCAATGGCGTCGAGCCAGGCGGTGCGATCAGCATCGGTCAAGGCCGTGCCCGCCGCCATTAGTGCCACGTTGCGGGGTGGGTGTAGTGCGTCACCTTCTAAGAAGGGCACGCCAAGCCGATGCGCCAAGCGCTCGCCCACGGTGCTTTTGCCGCAGCCGCTCACACCCATGATGATGAGGCGAGGTGCAGTCATGTTCAGAGGCGTTGTTCCGTGGTGCCGTCAAACACGTGGGCTTTGGCGGCATCGAATTGCAGGAACACCGTGTCATCGGGGCGCACTTGTGTGCGGCCGTGCATGACCAGTGTGAATTTTTGATCGCCAATTTGCAGCAGCAATTCGGTCTCTGCACCCGTCGGCTCCACGACCACCACTTTGGCTGCAATGCCGCTGCTGGCCAGTTCCAAATCGCCGGGACGAATGCCGTAATGCACCACCGTGCCTGAGGCGACATGTGACGCATCTGGCGGCATCGGCCACTGCGCGCCAAGGCCAGAAACGCTACCGTTGTTGACGGTGCCTTTGAACACGTTCATCGAAGGGGACCCAATGAATTGCGCCACAAACAAATTGCCGGGGCGGTCGAACAACTCCAGCGGTGTCCCAATTTGTTCGACGATGCCGTCGTGCATCACCACAATCCGGTCGGCCATGGTCATGGCTTCGATTTGGTCATGTGTCACATACACCGTGGTCGTTTTGAGGCGTTGATGCAAAGCCTTGATTTCGGCACGCATCGCCACGCGCAACTTGGCGTCTAGGTTGGAGAGTGGTTCATCAAACAAAAAAACTTTGGGGTCACGCACGATGGCGCGACCCATCGCGACGCGCTGGCGTTGGCCGCCTGACAACTCGCGCGGGTAGCGTTCCAGCAAGGGGCTCAAGCTCAAAATGTCGGCAGCGTGGGCCACTCGGTCTTGTGTGGTTTTGGCATCGGCTTTGCGTAAGCGGAGCGAGAAGGCCATGTTTTCGCGCACCGTCATGTGAGGGTAGAGCGCGTAGCTTTGGAACACCATGGCGATGTCGCGATCTTTGGACTCAAGCTCGTTGATCACGGTCGTGTCGATGCTGATCTCGCCACCAGAGATGTCTTCCAAGCCGGCCAACATGCGCAGCAAGGTGGACTTGCCACAACCAGATGGGCCAACCAACACCACGAATTCGCCATCCTGAATGTCGAACGTGATGCCGTGAATGACCTTGACTTTGTTGCCGTAGGTTTTTTGAACGTTGTTAAATGAAACGGATGCCATCTTTGTCTTCCTTAGCTCTTGACTGCGCCGGCGGTCAAGCCAGACACCATGTAACGTTTGAATGTGTAATAAATTGCGGCAGGCGGCAGGGCGTACACCAAGCCGGTCGCCATCAACAACTCCCAAGGGGAATCGTCGGCAGATAAGAAGTTGCCTAGGGCGACCGCTAAGGTCACATCCAGGTCGTTGGACAACAGCAAGAAGGCGTAGAGGTATTCGTTCCACGCCAGCAGCAGGGCATAGGTGCCCACGGCAACAAGTGAGGGAACCATCAATGGCAGGTACACCATCCAAAACAATTGCAGCGCCGTTGCGCCGTCAATGCGGGCGGCCTCGTCTAGCTCAAACGGCAGTTTGTCGCTGGCTTGTTTGAGCACCCAAATGCAATATGGTGAGGCGATGGTGACCATGGCCAAGATCAACGCCCATTGGTTGTTGAGCAAACCATACAAGCCCATGGTTTTGTACATCGGTACCGCCAAGAAGGCCGCAGGAATGAAGTAGGTGAACAAGGCCAAGTTCATCACGGTTTGCCCCCCGCGAACCTTCAGTCGACTGATGGCAAAAGCGGAGGTGGTGGCAACCAGCAAGGTGAGCGCACCCACCGTGATGGCGATGACAAATGAGTTGCCGAGTTGTGACCAAAAGTGATCGAGGTAGAAGTGCTGCTTCTTGAACACGATCTCAAAGTTTTGCAGTGTCGGGTGCTCTGGCCACAAGCGCCCAGAAGTGGCGGTATCCCGTGGCGAGATCGCGAACAACACCATGTGATACAGAGGGAACAGGGTCCACAGCAAGACGGGAATGCCGATCAAAAGCAGTTTGGCTTCGGAGGTGATTTTTTTCAAACTCATTTCGACAGCCTCTTCATCATGAAATAAACCAAAGGCAACACAAAGGGCAGCGCCACCACGATAGAGGCCATTGCCAAATCAACCTGATCGAGGCGCAGATAGCGGATGCCTAAAGTGGCCAAGACATGTGTCATGTCGGCGGGTCCGCCACCTGTGAGCAGGTAGACGCTGTTGAAGTCGCCCAGTGTCCAAATCATGGACAAGATGGTCGAAGTCAAATACAGCGAGCGCATGGAAGGCCACGTGATGAACTTGAACTTTTGCCAACGTGTTGCACCGTCGACCGAGGCGGCTTCGTATTGCTCGGTCGGAATTGCCAAGCGCGCCGCCACCAAGATCAAGGTCCAAAACGGCAACGATTTCCAGATGTGCATGAGCATCGAAAGACTCAGCGCCAAAGTGGGGTCATTGAGCCAGTTGGGGCCGTCCAACCCAGTCCATCGGAAGATGGCGCTGTTGATGATGCCCCACTCGGGGTTCAACATGAAGCGCACCGACAGGATGGTCGGAATCGAAGGTACAGCCCAAGGCAAGATAAACACAGCGGCGACGATCTTGATCCACCAGCGCTCTAAGACAAAGAAGCCAGACAGGGTCAGTGCCACAACCATCTTGAGGTTGATGGCGACGACCAAGAACACCAGAGTATTGGCAGCGCTGCGAAAGAAAATGGGGTCGTTGAACAAGTCCACATAGCTTTGTGGATGACGTGCCAGCCACAGGCCGTAGAACACGGGGTACAACACGAATATGAAAAACACGGCCAGGTAGGGGAGCACCATCAGGCGGCCCCAAAACTCCCACGAACTCAGTCGAGCCGTCGGCGGTGGTAACAGGTGAGCAACTTGGGTAGTCATGGGCAAAAGCAGCCTCTGGGCATGCCGTGCTTGCGCAAGGCAGACCTGTTTTTAAACAAGGGGATTGGGTGAAACGACCCGATGACTCAAGTTCAAACAAGAGTCATCGGGTGTGGCGCTTAGTTGCCAGCGACTTCCTTGATGCGGGCGATCATCTCGTCCACAGCCTTTTCAGTCGGCACTTTCTCATTCAGCATGCGGTTCATGGCTTTGGCCCACACGTTTTCGTTGTTGAGCACGGTGAACTTGTAGTTCTTGGTGAACTCGAACGGCACGGTGCCAGACATGTACTGGTTGTACACAGCCAAGCGGGCGGGATCAGCTTTCCAGAACGGACGTTGTTGTGCGGCTTTTGTCACTGGGAACCAGCGACCCAAAGAGCCTTCGACGTAAGGTGTCAAGTTGGCTTCTTCAAGCAAGAAAGCAACGAATTTCTTCGCAGATTCTTTGTGCTTCGCCTCTTTGAAGATCACGCCTGTTTTGACCGCGCTGCGATACACCATCTTCGTGCCATCGGGCTTGTTGGGGAAGCCAGAGGTGGCAATCAGCTCGGTGTAGTTTTTCTTGGCTGTTGCACGCTGCTCAGCGTTCAAGGCCTCGTTGTTCATGTCGTCGAGCCACTTAGCCGCGATCGAAATGGTCGCGTTGTGCGTCATCACGATGGTCTTGTTGTGGAAGGAGACATTGTTGTCGGGGTCTTTCCAGCTGGTGGACGACGGAGGCGTACAGCCCTTGGTGTACACCGCGGTGTAGTCGTTCAACGCGTTGATCAGGCCTTGACGCACCTCAGGATCGTCGACCGTGAGCTTGCCGGAGTCGGTCACCAACTTCACGTTGTAGGCATCCATGAAGGTGAGGAATGAGAAGAACGAGTCGCTCGAATCCACGCCCATGGGGAAGCCGGTGCCAAACGCACGCTTGCCGGTTTTTTGGCGGTAGCCGGTTTGAACCTTAGAGCACCAGAAGTCCCAGTAGCCTTTCCAGTCGGTCGGAATGTCGCTTGGCTTGTAGCCTGCATCGGCGAGCATGTCTTTCCAGTACTGGATGTGCATGGTCTGTTGCTTGATGGGGTAGGCGTAATAAGCGCGCGTCTTGGTTTGGTTGTTGTACAAGAACGTGGTGGACAGCGCGGCGGGTTCAAAGTTGTTGCGAACTTTGTCGATCACGCTGCTCACGTCTTCGAGTTTGCCGTCATACGCCCACTTGGCTGTGACTTGGAAGTCGTACACGTCGGCATACGCCACATCGGGTGGATTGCCCGAGTCAAGCGCGGCCACGGTCTTAGGAATCATGTCTTGGATCGGGTACTGCGAGAGCTCGATCTTGATACCTTTGTTTTTCTCTTCAAATTTTTTGATGGCTACAAACAAAGCGTCATCTTCAGCTTTGTAAAAACCTTTGACCCACCAAACTGTTAATTTCTCCTGAGCCATGGCGGGGCCTACAGCCGTCACCAGGCCTGCGGCGACAAGTGCGCCAGTCAGCCAAGTTTTCAATTTCATCGTTGTCTCCTGAGTTTTTAGGATAAGGCTTTTTTGGGACCTTGCGGCTATCGTATGATGATTGGGTGGTCCAAGAATGCGGAGTTACCCGTATGTCTTGGGTTAACCCTTGGGTTCACATTCCGGCACAGGCGTGTGGACGGCATGGCCATCAAAGTGTGACTTGAGGTTGTTGAAGGCAAGGTCTGCCATGGCTTGACGTGTCTGGCGAGTGGCGCTGCCAATGTGGGGCGCCAGCACCACGTGAGGGAGGGCGCGCAAGGCCTCTGGCACGTTGGGTTCACTTTCGAAGACGTCCAAACCAGCGCCACCGATCACCTCGTTTTTGAGGGCGTCGATCAAGGCGGCTTCATCCACCACCGAGCCACGTGCGACGTTGATCAAGATGCCTTTCGTGCCCAAGGCTTTTAAGACCTCGGCATTGATCAGCTTGTGCGTACCCGCGCCGCCCGGGGTGATGACCACCAAGTAGTCGCATTCAGCAGCCAAGGCCGCAGGGCTGGGGAAGTAGCGGAAGGGCAAGTCTGCCTTTGCGCTGCGCGCGGTGTAGGCCACGGACATGTTGAATGCCAAGGCGCGCTGTGCAATCGCTTGTCCAATGCGGCCAATACCCACGATGCCCAAGCGCGCGCCTGAGACTTTGCGCGCCAGCGGCATGGGGCCTGTGGGCCATTTACCTTCTTTCACATAACGATCTGCGGCAGGTAATTGACGGGCTGCTGCCAGCATGAGGCCGATGGCCAAGTCCGCCACATCGTCATTCAGCACGTTGGGGGTGTGGGTGACCATCACGCCACGGGCTTTGGCCGCGGCGACATCCACGCCGTCGTAGCCCACGCCAAACACCGAGATGATTTCGAGTGCAGGCAGTTGCGCGATCAAGGCAGCGGGGACCTTGGATTCGCCACTGGCCGCAATGGCGCGGATGCTGGGCGCGATCTTGGCAAAGGCGGCGGGGTCTGTTTCATGCAAACGGTCATGCAAATTGAAAACGGCACGCAATTGGGGCTCAAGCAGGGGCGAGAGTTTGGTAACGGACAACACGTCGATGTGGGACAAGATGGGCTCCTAGGGCTTTCACGGGGTTGAAGTTCAATCGTCATACCATAATATGCTCACATGGCCCGATGTCAGATTCGGGGAAACCAGTAACAGCGAGACAGACATGACGGATAAACCCAAAAAACGCCCCGAAGATTTACGCAGCCAACAATGGTTTGGTCGCCAAGACCGCGATGGCTTTGCCTACCGAAGCTGGGTCAAAGGCAAAGGCGTGCCGCACGACCAGTTCGATGGTCGCCCCGTGATTGGTATTTGCAACACCTTCAGCGAACTCACGCCGTGCAACTCACACTTTCGAACGCTCGCTGAGCAAGTCAAGATTGGGGTGTACGAGGCGGGTGGTTTTCCGCTCGAGTTCCCGGTCATGTCGCTGGGTGAAACCTTGTTGCGCCCCACCGCCATGCTGTATCGCAACCTGGCTTCGATGGATGTGGAAGAGAGCATTCGCGGCAACCCCATTGATGGTGTCGTGCTCTTGATGGGGTGTGACAAAACCACGCCGTCGTTGCTGATGGGCGCCTCGAGCGTGAACCTGCCAACCATTGGGGTGAGCGGTGGCCCGATGTTGAACGGCAAGTGGCGGGGTCAAGAGTTGGGCTCTGGCACAGGCGTGTGGAGCATGAGCGAGCAGGTGCGGGCCGGCACCTTGAAGCTGCAAGATTTCTTCGAGGCAGAAAGCTGCATGCACCGCAGCCACGGCCATTGCATGACCATGGGGACCGCAAGCACCATGGCTTGCATGGTCGAGGCTTTGGGCGTGGGCTTGCCCGGCAACGCGGCCTACCCTGCTGTCGATGGCCGACGCAATGTGCTGGCCCGCGATGCCGGACGACGTATTGTGCAAATGGTGCATGACGATGTGAAGCTATCGCAAATCTTGACGCGTGAGGCTTTCGAAAATGCGATCCGAACTTTGGCGGCCATTGGGGGCAGTACCAACGCAGTGATTCACTTGGTTGCCATTGCGGGGCGCTTGGGCGTGCCCTTGAGCATTGATGACTTTGACCGATTGGGGAGCGAGTTGCCCTGCTTGGTGAACTTGCAACCGTCGGGTCAGTACCTGATGGAAGATTTTTGTTACGCCGGCGGACTGCCTGCGGTGATGAAAGAGATCGCACACCTGCTGCACACAGACGTGATCACAGCCAACGGCAAGAGCGTTGGCGAAAACGTGGCGGCGGCGCAAAACTACAACCCCGAAGTGATCAAGCCGTTCGCAGAGCCTTTCAAAGACAAAGCCGGCATCGCCGTGTTGCGTGGCAATTTGGCACCCCGCGGCGCGGTGATCAAACCCAGCGCAGCGACACCCGCGTTGATGACGCACACGGGACGTGCGGTGGTGTTTGAAGACAGCAATGATTTCCATGCCCGCATTGATGATGAGAACTTGGATGTGGATGAAACCTGCATCTTGGTCTTGAAGAATTGCGGGCCTAAGGGCTACCCTGGCATGGCCGAGGTCGGTAATATGCCGCTGCCGCCCAAGGTCTTGCGCAAAGGCATTACCGACATGGTGCGCATCAGCGATGCGCGCATGAGCGGCACTGCCTATGGCACCGTGGTGCTGCACACCGCGCCCGAGGCTGCCGCAGGCGGCACCTTGGCGTTGGTACAAAACGGTGACTTGATCACACTCGATGTGCCCAAGCGCAGCTTGCACTTGCATGTGGATGATGCAGAGTTGGCAAAACGTCGACTGGCTTGGACGCCGCCGACACCGCCCATGGACAGCGGGTACTGGAAGCTCTACATCGACCATGTCTTGCAAGCCGATGAGGGCGCTGATTTAGACTTTTTACGTGGCATGCGCGGATCGGCCGTGCCCAAAGACAACCATTAAGAAAGAATTGACATGACAAAAGTAGCGGTGGTCACAGGAGCGAGTTCGGGTATCGGTAAGGCGTGTGCCTTGGCGCTGTTGAAGGCGGGGTGGCGAGTCGCCTTGGTGGGTCGTCGTGCAGACGCCCTGCAGGCGGCAATCGCCGAAGCGGGCCCAAACAGCATCCATGCTTTGGCGGTGCCGACCGATGTGTCTAAAGACGACGAAGTGGCGCAACTCTTCAAAACGGTGGTGGCCAAGTTTGGCCGGGTGGATTTGTTGTTCAACAACGCTGGCATTTCATTGCCCTACACCCTGCCCGGTGACATGGCGGCTGACACATGGCGGCAAGCGGTTGACGTCAATTTGAACGGAGCTTTTTATTGTTTGTCACACGCCTTCAAGCAAATGCAAACGCAGTCGCCACAGGGTGGACGCATCATCAACAACGGCTCTATCTCTGCCCATGCACCCCGCCCTGGTTCGATCGCCTACACCGCGACCAAGCACGCCATCAGTGGGCTGACGCGCGCCGCCAATTTGGATGGACGCGGCATGAACATCGCCGTGGGTCAAATTGATATTGGCAACGTCGCCAGCGACATGACCTTGAAGATGGTCAACGGCGTCCACCAAGCCGACGGCACGATCAAGCCCGAAGCGCGCATGGACATGAGCTCGGTGGTAGAAACCTTCATGACCATGGCAGGACTGCCGCTGTCGTCCAACATCTTGTTTGTCACGGTGATGGCTACCCAGATGCCTTTCGTCGGTCGCGGTTAACGCGGCACGAACCTCACTATGCATGACGTGGTCACTCTGGGCGAAGCCTTGGTGCTGCTCGCGGCGGATGAGCCGGGGCCCTTGGCGTCGGTGCGTCGCTTTACGCCCTACACGGCGGGGGCAGAAACCAATGTGGCCGTGGGCTTGGCGCGGCTGGGGTTGAAGGTGGGTTGGGTCAGTCGACTGGGCGACGACGAGAAGGGTCGCGACTTGCGCGAGGCGTACACCCGTGAGGGCATTGATTGCACGCAGGTGGCGATGGCCTCGGGTGAGCGCACAGGCTTTATGTACAAAGGGCGCGTCGATGACGGCAGTGACCCTCCGATTGAATACCACCGACAAGATTCCGCGGCAAGCCGCTTGGGTTCGCAAGACTTGGATCTGACGTGGCTGTCACAAGCGCGGCATTTGCATGCGACCGGCGTGTTTCCCGCCTTATCGCCCAACACCTTGGGGGCCACGCAACTGGCGATGGCGACGTTGCGCCGCCACGGCAAGACGGTCAGCTTCGATCCCAATTTGCGCCCCGCATTGTGGAAGGATGCCATGCACATGTGCGCTACCGTGAATGCGTTGGCGGCCCAAGCCGATTGGGTCTTGCCAGGCTTAGACGAAGGACGTCAACTCACGGGGGAACACACGCCCGAAGACATTGCGGCCTTCTACCGTTCAACCGGTGCGTCGCATGTGGTGGTCAAGCTCGGCGCACAGGGTGCGTATTACGACAGCGCGCTAGCGCGTGGCTATGTGGAGGCATTTCCCGTCGCGCACGTGGTCGACACCGTGGGGGCCGGAGACGCCTTTGCGGTGGGCGTGATCAGCGGATTGTTGGACAACATGTCTTTGCAAGCGGCCGTGAAACGCGCTGCTTGGATGGGCGCACGCGCCGTGCAAGTGCGCGGCGACAGCGAAGGTTTGCCCACACGGGCGGAGTTGCAAGCAGCAGGGCTGTGAAGCAAAACATCGAACACACACAGGAGACGACTATGAAGATTGGTTACATCGGCGCATCTGGCCTCATGGGGCATGGCATGGCCAAAAACTTATTGGCCAAGGGTCAACAGGTGGCACTGACGGTTCACAAGCAACGCGACCGCGTGCAAGACCTGCTGGATGCAGGGGCCACGCTAGCGAACAGCATTGCCGATCTGGGCGCGAGTTGTGATGTGGTGATGATTTGCGTGACCGGTACGCCGCAAGTGGAGGCGGTCGTCACTGGCCCCCATGGTTTGTTGGCACACGCCAAAGCGGGCATGGTGATTGTGGATTGCTCGACCAGCGAGCCCGCATCCACCACGCATTTGCGCGAGCTGGCGCACGCCCAGGGCGTGACGTTTGTGGACGCCCCCTTGGCGCGTTCTGCTGTGGAAGCCGAGGCTGGGCGACTCAACATCATGGTGGGCGCGACACCCGAGATGTTTGCCAAGCTGGAACCCATTTTGAAATGCTGTGCTGAAAACGTGTTCCATGTGGGTGGCCCGGGCGCAGGCCACGGCATCAAACTGTTGAACAACTTCATCGGGCAAGCCATTTGTGCGGCCACCGCAGAGGCCTTTGCGGTTGGCAAACTGGCAGGCGTTGATCCCAAACAATTGGTGGCGTTGGTGGGGGCCGGACCTGTGAACTCAGGCTTATTCCAAGCCATGGCCAAAACACTCGATGGCGATTTGACGGGCTTGATGTTTGAGCTGGATAACGCCCGCAAAGATATTCGCTATTACACCCACTTGGCCGAAGGCATGGGCGTGCCCACGTTGATGGGTGAGGCGGTGCACCAGTCGCTCAGCATGGCTAGCGCCTTGGGCTTTGGCAAAAAATTCGTGCCCTCCTTGGTGGAGGCGCAAGAGCGCATCACGGGTGTCAGCTTGGTACCCAAAACTTCAACGACCTAACCAGTGAAAGACAACACCATGAGTCAAAGATTAGCAGGCAAAACCGCCCTCGTGACAGCCGCCGGACAGGGCATTGGCCGCGCCACCGCGCTTGCATTTGTGCGCGAGGGTGCCAGTGTGATTGCTACCGATGTCAATGCGCAGACCTTGGCCTCGCTCCAACAAGAGTGTGGTTGCGTGGTCGATGTGCTTGACGTGACGAAGCCGGAGGCCATTCAGGCCTTCCACGCCAAGCATGGCGAGATAGATGTTTTGTTCAACGGCGCAGGCTTTGTCCACGCCGGCACGGTTCTCGATTGCACGGAGGCAGAGTGGGACTTTGCGTTCAATCTGAACGTGCGTTCACAGTTCCACATGATCCGTACGTTTTTGCCCGGCATGCTGAAAAAAGGCAACGGCTCCATCATCAACGTGGCGTCGGTGGCGGGCAGCATCAAAGGTGCGCCCAACCGTTTTGTGTACGGCACCACCAAAGCCGCCATCATCGGCCTGACCAAAGCGGTGGCTGCAGACTACATCACCTCTGGTGTGCGCTGTAACGCCATTTGCCCTGGAACCGTTGAGTCACCCTCGTTGCGCGATCGCATCTCTGCCCAAGCGCAGGCCAGCGGCCAAACCATTGCGCAAGTGCAAGCTGCCTTTGTCGCGCGTCAGCCCATGGGCCGGGTCGGTCGGGTTGAAGAAATTGCAGCCTTGGCGGTGTACTTGGCCAGCGATGAGTCCAGCTTCACCACGGGCACCTCGCAAATCATTGATGGCGGTTGGTCCAATTGATGTCGCCGGTCATTCGCATTCATGCGCAAGACAACGTCGTCATTGCGCGTCAACAACTGTTGGGCGGCACGGTGTTGGTGGCCGAGGGCGTGACGGTTTCTGGCTTGGTGCCCCCTGGGCACAAAGTGGCGACCTGTGACATCGCGGTGGGGCAACCCGTGCGACGTTATGACCAAATCATTGGCGTGGCTACCCAGCCCATCGCCAAGGGCGCACATGTGCACACGCACAACTTGGCCTTCAGCGACTTTGCGCGTGAGCACGCGCCCGGCGCTGGCGCGCAACCGACGGCGTATGTGGATAAGCCCGCTACGTTTGACGGCATCGTGCGTGCTGACGGACGTGTGGCAACACGCAACTACATCGGCATCTTGACCTCCGTCAATTGTTCGGCGACGGCGGCGCGTGCCATCGCAGATCACTTCCGGCGCGACATCCGACCCGAGGCCTTGGCCGAGTTTGCGAATGTGGATGGCGTGGTGGCCCTGACTCATGGCATGGGCTGCGCCACAGCCAGTGATGGGGAAGAGTTGCAAGTGCTGCGCCGCACCTTGGGTGGCTACGCCAAGCACCCCAACTTTGCCGCTGTGTTGGTGGTGGGCTTAGGCTGTGAGACCAACCAAATTGAAGGATTGGTCGCCCAAGAAGGCCTGCAAGAAGGCGTGAAGCTGGTCGCCTTCAACATTCAAGACACTGGCGGTACCGCCAAAACGGTAGCCAAAGGCATTGCGCTGATTCAGGCCATGTTGCCTGAGGCCAACCGTGTCACGCGCGTGCCGGTGCCGTTGGGTCACCTCATCGTGGGTTTGCAATGCGGCGGGAGTGATGGGTATTCAGGCATCAGCGCGAACCCTGCGTTGGGGGCCGCGGTTGATTTGTTGGTGCGCCACGGTGGCACCGCGGTGCTGTCAGAAACCCCAGAAATTTATGGTGGTGAACACCTGCTGACCCGTCGTGCGGTGAGCGCCGAAGTTGCCGATAAATTGCTGGCACGCATCGCTTGGTGGGAGGCTTATACCCAGCGCAACCACATGCAAATGGACAACAACCCCTCGGCCGGCAACAAGGCGGGTGGCTTGACCACCATTCTTGAGAAAAGCTTGGGCGCTATTGCCAAAAGCGGCACCACCAACTTGGTGGATGTGGTGGAGTTTGCGCAACCGGTGACGGCGCGTGGTTTCGTCTACATGGACACGCCGGGGTATGACCCCGTGTCGGCCACAGGCCAAGTGGCAGGCGGTGCGAATTTAATTTGCTTCACCACTGGGCGTGGCTCAGCCTATGGGTGCGCGCCTAGCCCGTCGCTCAAGCTCGCGACCAATACCGCCTTATGGCAACGCCAAGAAGATGACATGGACATCAATTGCGGCGGTGTGGTGGACGGTTCCGAGACGGTGCAGCAAGCTGGCGAACGCATCTTCCAAACGATGATTGACACGGCGTCGGGCCGTCACACGAAGAGCGAGCAACACGGATACGGACAAAACGAGTTCGTGCCCTGGCAATTGGGGGCCGTGATGTGAGTTGAGCTGATGTGAGCTATGTCAGCCAGCGGGGGGTGCAAACTTTTACAATCGAGGTTTTGTAGTCAATCACTCTCTGCTCACCATGAACGTCATTCGCTTCTCTGATTTGTGTGCCAACGGCTCGGCCAAAGGCAAACGTGTTTTCATCCGCGCCGACCTCAACGTGCCACAAGACGCCGCAGGCAATATCACCGAAGACACCCGCGTGCGCGCCTCAGTGCCCGCGATCGACATGGCGCTCAAAGC
>CAIODK010000119.1 GCA_903856995.1 uncultured Burkholderiales bacterium | reverse complement strand
GTCGCCGGCCTTGACATCGCGGGGTAGCTCTTTGTAGTCCAAGCCCACGCCTTGCAAGTCCCCGAGTTCGGTGCGCGAGGCGTCCAACACGAACTTGGCGCCGTTTTCGAGCATCACCTTGCCATCGACAAACCGGCCCACACGAATCTTGGGGCCTTGCAGGTCGGCCATGATGGCCACTTCGCGGCCAGCGCGCACCGCGGCTTCGCGCACCATGCGGGCACGGTCCACGTGATCTTCGGCCTTACCGTGGCTGAAATTGAGACGCACCACGTTCACGCCAGCCCGAATCATCTGTTCGAGCAAGGCCGGATCGCTAGAAGCGGGGCCTAAAGTAGCAACAATTTTGGTAGCGTGACGGGCCATGTGTGGGTCTCCTGAGTCGTTTTAGTTGCTTGATTCTCACATGTTTAAAAGTCGTATCTCGCTGTGAATTTCACACCAATAACTACAACTTTCAGACTCATTTAAACCTTCTTCCGAAGTGGTTGCCGACGGGTCACGACCCATGCATAGACGTAAACGGCGATAATTTGGTCTTAATTGATGCAAATCAGTGCGCATCCCAACCGATCCTCTAAGATTCGTTACCTATGACCACCACTATCAAACCTATCCTCCCCGGCGAGCCAATGCCACACCGCAAAGTTATGCGCGAGTGGTTGATTCCTTTGGCTGAGCGCACCACCGTGCTCGCCATCGCGTTGCTTGTCGTCGACTATGTGCTTTGGGGCGCGCTCATGACTGGCACCGTGCTGTTCGAAGCTTGGTGGGCCAAACTCTTGAGCGGTTGCGCTGCTGGCTTCGTGATTGGCCGCCTGTTCATCTTGGGCCACGATGCGTGCCACCAAAGCTTGACACCACACCGCAACCTCAACAAATGGCTGGGCCGCATTGCCTTCTTGCCCTCGTTGACCGCCTACAGCCTGTGGGACATCGGCCATAACGTGGTGCACCACGGCTACACCAACCTCAAAAACTTTGACTTTGTGTGGGCCCCTTACACCCCCGAAGAGTTTGCTGCCCTCACCCCTGGCCAACGCTTGTTGGACCGCGTGTATCGCAGCGGATGGGCGCCTGGCCTGTACTACATGATCGAAATCTGGTGGAACAAGATGGTGTTCCCGAACGAAAAGAACATGCCCACACGCCGCCCGATTTTCATCAAAGACTGCTTGCTGATCACCGCCTTCGGTATCGCTTGGATCGCAGCCATGGTCTGGGCCGCTGTGGCCACAGAGCAAGCCATCGGCTACACCGTGCTGATGGGTGTGATCGTGCCTTTCTTCTTCTGGGTGACCATGATTGGTTTCGTGGTGTACGTGCACCACACCCATGTGGACGTGTCTTGGCACGAAGAGCGTAGCGGTTGGTCAAAGGCTTCGCCTTTTGTGTCCACCACAGTGCACTTGACCTTCCCATTCAACATCGGCGCGTTGATGCACCACATCATGGAGCACACCGCCCACCACTTGGACATGAGCATCCCTCTGTACAAGCTGAAGCAAGCGCAAAGCAAACTCGAAGAGTTGCTGCCTGAACGCATCATCGTTCAACCGTTCTCGTTGAGCTGGTACTTCCAAACCGCTCGCGACTGCAAGCTGTATGACTTCAAGACCGACAGCTGGATGACCTATGACGGCAAAGTCACCAGCCCTCGCGCGATGACCGCGGCTTAACCCCCGCCACTCGGAACAAGCCCCGCAGTTGATGGAGACTGCGGGGCTTTTTTCTTGTACGCTTGCCGCTTATGAAACTGATTGTTTTGTTCTTGCTGACGCTCACATCGGCGTCTTCTCAGGCCATGTGGGTCACCGTCACGCGCAACGAAGTGGCCACCGTGTATGTGGACTCCACCGCCATCGTCAAGGCGGGCAACAACAAACGTGTGTGGGTGGTTTACGACTTGACCAGCCCAGACAAAACGGGCCAGCAATCGGTCAAATCAAACATCGAATACGACTGCGCCGAAGGCAAATACAAGACCCTCAGCGCCACCAGCCACCCCAACAAAATGGGCAATGGCCCTGCCATCAAAGCGCTGCCCGTCGCCGAAGGATGGAAGTCCATCAGTCAAGACAGCATGAGCCGGCAGTTGTTTGCGTTTGCGTGTGCTTGGTAATTAACCCGCGGCGCGCTTACTCAAAATCTCAAACGCGGGCAAGGTCTTGCCTTCCAACACTTCCAAGAAAGCGCCGCCGCCCGTGGAGATGTAGCCCACTTGCTTTTCAATGCCGTACTTGGCAATGGCCGCCACGGTGTCACCACCGCCGGCGATGCTGAAGGCGCTGGATTCGGCGATGGCGTGCGCGATGGTTTTGGTGCCGTTCTCGAAGGCATCAAATTCAAACACGCCCACGGGGCCGTTCCACACAATCGTGCCAGCCTTCATCAGCTGCGCGGCCAGCTTGGCGGCGGTCTCTGGGCCGATGTCCAAGATCAGGTCATCGTCGGCCACGTCGGTGGCTTTCTTGACGGTGGCCACAGCATCGGCCGCAAAGGTCTTGGCGGTCACCACGTCGGTGGGGATGGGCACTTCGGCGCCACGGGCTTTCATGATCTCAATCACAGCTTTGGCCTCGTCCAACAAGTCGCGCTCGGCCAAGCTCTTACCGATGTTCAGGCCAGCGGCGAGCATGAAGGTGTTGGCAATGCCACCGCCGACGATGAGTTGGTCCACGTTGTTGGCCAAACTCTTGAGGATGGTCAGCTTGGTGGACACCTTGCTACCTGCCACGATGGCAGCCAAGGGTCGTTTGGGGTTGGCCAAGGCTTTGGTGATGGCGTCAATCTCTGCCGCCAGCAAGGGGCCCGCGCAGGCCACGGGGGCGTACTGGGCGATGCCGTAGGTCGTGCCTTCGGCGCGGTGCGATGTGCCAAATGCGTCGTGCACAAAGATGTCGCACAACGCGCCCAGCTTGCGGGCCAATTCGGGTGCGTTCTTTTTCTCGCCAACGTTCACGCGGCAGTTTTCTAGCAGCACCACTTGGCCGGGCTCGACTGTCACGCCGTCCACCCAGTTGGATACCAGCGGTACATCACAGCCCAACAACTCACCCAAGCGCTTGGCAACGGGCGCCAAAGAGTCTTCCGGTTTGAACGCACCCTCGGTGGGGCGGCCCAAGTGAGACGTGACCATCACAGCCGCGCCAGCTTTGAGCGCCATGTCGATCGCGGGCACTGAGGCGCGCACGCGGGTGTCTTCGGTGATATTGCCTGCGTCGTCTTGTGGCACGTTGAGGTCGGCGCGGATGAAAACACGTTTGCCTTTGGCCGAGCCGTTGGCGCACAAATCAGAGAAGCGAATGACGTTCATGGTGAGCAGGGAGTGATTGACTACAAAACCTCGATTGTAAAAGTTTGCACCCCCC
>CAIODK010000118.1 GCA_903856995.1 uncultured Burkholderiales bacterium | reverse complement strand
GGGTACCGATTATTGATTCGTCCGTCACCAACGGCAAAACTACCGCAAGTTGTCGTTTCCGTAAATGTCGACAGTGTCCTATCAGGAGATGTATGCGTTGATGTATAAAAATTGCACGGCTGAGGCGCGCCAACAAGGGCTGCTAGCCGCTCAGTCCAGATACTTGTAGTAGCCCCTGCGCTCTCTTGTACAGAAAAAATACGGCCATAGCCCGAGCCAGCAACCAAGCTGCCAAACACGCCGCTGTCAGACAAGCTATCCCCCATCACTTTGACTGCCGTAATCCCCGTGCTATTAGTGCCTGACCCCACACCACCAAAGCCAAAGCCAATAAGTATTGCTAGGCCTATCGCCGCCGCATAAGAAAAAAACTTATGCTGTTTCATGAGTGTCTCCGTGGTTTGTTTTTTACATTCTCATTAAAAAAACAGGGGCCCACCTCCGCGGTAACCCTTGGTGGTCATGACGAAAGATTTCAAGCCCGACACATTGATGCGCATACGGATGGTGTCGGCTTCCATCACTGACAAGTCGGCGCCCGCGTAGGGTGCGAGGTCGGTTTTGTGATGCTGGGGCCGCCTACACTTGGCGGGTGACTACAAATACAAACCAACAAATCGCCATCATTGGCGCAGGCCCAGCCGGCCTGATGGCTGCTGAAATGCTCAGCGCCGCAGGCGTTCACGTGCATGTGTATGACGCCATGCCTTCGGTTGGCCGCAAATTTTTGCTGGCTGGCTTGGGTGGGCTCAACCTCACGCACGCCGAGCCTTTTGAGCTGTTCATCACCCGCTACGCCGAGCGCAGTGCCGCTTGCGCGGCTTGGCTCAAAGCGTTTGATGCGCAGGCCGTGACCGCTTGGGTCAAGGGCTTGGGCCTAGACACCTTTGTGGGCAGCTCGCAGCGCGTGTTCCCCACCGACATGAAAGCCGCGCCATTGCTGCGCGCTTGGCTACATCGGCTGCGCCACCCCGCGCATGGCACGCCTGTCACCTTCCATATGCGGCACCACTGGAACGGGGCCTTGCAACACGACAGCTCGGCGCAACACCCCTTCACCCTCAACTTTGACGCGCCACAAGGCCCCCACACCGCACATGTGGATGCGGTGCTGTTGGCGCTGGGCGGCGGCAGTTGGGCCAAACTTGGCTCTGACGGTGCTTGGCAGCCTTGGCTTGGCGCTTTAGGTGTCGACGTGTCCCCGCTCCGCCCCGCCAACTGCGGCTTTGATGTGCAAACTCAGGACGGCACTGGATGGAGCACCTATTTATCTGGCCAATTTGCAGGCAGCCCGCTCAAGTCGGTCGCCTTGTCCTTCACAGACAGCCAAGGCCATCAGTTTGCGCGACGTGGCGAATTTGTCATCACCGCCACGGGCGTTGAAGGCAACTTGGTCTACGCGGCCTCTGCATTGCTGCGCGACGAACTGGCACGCAACGCCAGCGCGACCTTGCACCTTGACCTCAAACCCGACTTCACGCCCGAGCGCGTGCTAACCGAAGTCAAGCACCCACGCGGCTCGCGTTCACTCAGCAGCCACTTGAAGAGCCGACTCAACCTCACCTCCTTGCACTTGGCGTTGTTGCATGAAGTTCTGAGCAAAGAGGCCATGAACGACCCCGCGCAGCTCGCGGCAGCCATCAAACACCTGCCAATCACCCTAGCCGCCACACGCCCGCTAG
>CAIODK010000117.1 GCA_903856995.1 uncultured Burkholderiales bacterium | reverse complement strand
GCCATCTGTATTGAGCGCAAACGAACGGCCTTCAAACACCACCTCGTCTTGACCACCCACCAAATGCGCATAAATCAAAGGCAAGCCCGTGGCTTGCACGCGGCCACGCATGGCCTGCTCGCGCTCATCACCCTTGCCCACATGAAAAGGCGATGCGTTGATGACTGCCAGCAGCTCAGCGCCTGCCGCTTTGGCATCCAGCGCGGGTGCATCAAACCAAGCGTCTTCACAAATTAGCAAACCGACCTTGACGCCATCGACATCGACGACACAAGGCGTGTCACCAGGCAAGAAATATCGGCGTTCGTCAAACACTTGATAGTTGGGCAACTCACGCTTGGCGTACGTGGCCACAACTCGCCCCTCACAGACCACGCTAGCCATGTTGAAACGGCGCTGTACCGATACCGAGCGTGTACGTTCGTCACCACCGGCGGGATGGCCCACCACCACATGCAGCCCCTTTAACCCGCTCAGCGCCGAGGACACCGTTTTCAGGGCATCATCACAGGCCTTGATGAATGAGGGGCGCAGAAACAAATCTTCGGCGGCATAGCCGCACAGCGACAACTCAGGCGTCAACACCAAACGTGCGCCGTTTCGATAGGCATTTGTCGCGCAATCGATGATTTTCTGGGCGTTGCCCGACATGTCACCCACCAAGAAATTCAACTGAGCAACACAAATTTTGAGAGTCATGGCAGCAGGCACATCGTCCAAAGTAAAACAGGTCTAAAAAGCAGATGGATTATGTCATTCGCGTGTTCGTGAACCCTTTCGATATCCCCGCCCTCGCGTGGGACACCTTAGTCAGGCAGCAAGATGCGCCCTCACCTTTCATGCAACACGCCTACCTTGGTGCACTGCATGCCAGCGGCAGCGCCACGCCAGAGACCGGTTGGACGCCGCAGTTTGTGACCCTTTGGCAAGCAGACGTCCTAGTCGCCGCTTGCGCGTTTTATATCAAAGCCCACTCGTATGGTGAATACGTGTTTGACTGGGCTTGGGCCAAAGCTTATGCCGACCACAACCTCAACTACTTCCCGAAGGGGGTCGCTGCTGTGCCGTTTACGCCGGTCCCCGGTTCACGCTTGCTTGCAGTCGATGCGCACGCTAGAAAAGCCTTGCTTGAGAGCATGCTGCAAGTCTGCCAAAAGCAAGATCTCTCCTCGCTACACCTTTTGTTCACCAGCCCCAATGACCGAGAAGCCTGTAACGCACAAGGTTTGCTACAACGCCAAACCGTGCAGTTTCATTGGCGCAATGCCGACAAAATGGAAGCCATGCCCTTTGTCGACTTTGATTCGTTTTTAGCCAGCTTATCCCAAGAAAAACGCAAAAAAATCAGACAAGAACGTCGCCGCGTGGCAGAGGCGAACGTTCAATTCCGAACCGTGCAAGGCACAGACATTCGCACGCAAGACTGGGACTTTTTCTACCAGTGCTATGAACGCACCTACCTAGAACACGGCAATGCGCCCTATTTGAGCCGCACCTTCTTTCAGAGCATGCAAGACCACATGCCTGAAAACTGGGTGCTATTCATCGCGGAGCGCGCGCAACAGCCCATTGCCTGCAGTCTGATCGCCGTGCAAGGCTTGGGCACACCCAATGCCGTCGCCTACGGCCGCTATTGGGGCGCCTTAGAACGGGTGGACTGCTTGCACTTCGAAGCTTGCTACTACCAGCCCCTGAACTGGTGCATCGCCAACAGAGTGGACTGCTTTGAAGGTGGGGCACAAGGGGAGCACAAAATGGCACGCGCCCTCATGCCCGTGGCCACATACAGCGCGCACTGGTTGGCCCATCCCGCGTTTTCCGATGCTGTGGAACGTTTTCTCGAACGCGAAACGGCGGGGGTCGACAACTACCTTGACCATTTGGCCGAGCGTAGCCCATTCAAACACCAAGAACCGCAATAAGCCCAGACGTCAAAAAGCCCGCAAATGAGCGGGCTTTTAAGAGACAACGACGAATTACTTCTTGGCGTTGTTGTAGTTGGCGATACCGTCCAAGATTTCTTTCTTGGCAGACTCCACGCCTTCCCAGCCCTTGATCTTGACCCACTTGCCTTTTTCGAGGTCTTTGTAGTGTTCAAAGAAGTGAGCAATGGTGCGCAAACGCAACTCATTCATATCTTCAGGTTTTTGCCAATGGCTGTAGATCGGCAAGATTTTATCGATAGGCACAGCCAACACTTTTCCGTCTTGTCCGCCTTCGTCTTCCATCAGCAAAATGCCAATCGGGCGGCAAGGCACCACAACGCCGGGGATCAATGGGAATGGAGTGATCACCAACACGTCCACAGGGTCACCGTCGCCCGCAATGGTCTTTGGTATGTAGCCGTAGTTAGTGGGGTAATGCATGGCAGTACCCATGAAACGGTCAACGAAGATCGCGCCTGTTTCTTTATCGACTTCATACTTCACTGGATCAGCGTTCATCGGAATTTCGATGATCACGTTGAAGGCTTCAGGAACATTTTTACCGGGGGTGACGTTATCAAGGGACATGGTGTCTCGTTTTAAGAAAAGTTGAAAGAAACTCTAAGGATTAACCCCGATTTTACTTTCATGGGGCTTGCGCCTTTCTTGCGAAGTCGTAAAGTCGGACGATAAACACAAGGAGGAATACTTAATGAACGGTAATTCAGCACTCTTATTTGCACTCGCCTGCGGGCTGGTGGCGGTGATTTATGGGTTTTGGGCCCGATCATCCATCCTCGCGATGGATGCCGGCAACGCCAGAATGCAAGAAATTGCAGCGGCAATCCAGCAAGGCGCGGCCGCCTACCTTACCCGGCAGTACCGAACCATCGCAGCCGTCGGTGTCGTTTTGACCGTTTTTATTACCTTCTTTCTCGGGACGCTCACGGCACTAGGCTTTGTGGTGGGTGCCGTTTTGTCCGGCGCCTGTGGCTTTATCGGTATGAACGTTTCCGTCAAAGCCAACGTGCGCACAGCGCAAGCAGCAACGCACGGCATTGGGCCAGCGCTTGATGTCGCCTTCAAAGGCGGCGCTATTACCGGCATGCTGGTGGTGGGCCTCGGACTCTTGGGCGTTACTGGATTTTTTTGGTTTTTGGTCGGCAACGGCAACTACACCCCTGACAAAAACCTCGCCACGCTACTCGATCCCTTGATCGGTTTGGCCTTTGGTTCATCCCTGATCTCCATCTTTGCCCGCTTGGGCGGTGGCATCTTCACCAAAGGAGCCGATGTGGGCGCCGATTTGGTCGGAAAAGTCGAGGCTGGTATTCCAGAAGACGACCCTCGTAACCCTGCCGTGATTGCTGACAACGTCGGCGACAACGTCGGCGATTGCGCCGGCATGGCTGCGGACTTGTTTGAGACCTACGCCGTCACCCTCATCGCCACCATGGTGCTGGGCGCATTGGTGGTCGCCTCAGCGCCTATGCAGGCCGTGCTCTACCCCTTGGTTTTGGGTGGCGTCTCGATTCTGGCCTCCATCGTGGGCTGCTTCTTTGTGAAAGCGACCCCTGGCATGAAAAACGTCATGCCCGCTTTGTACAAAGGGCTGATCGTGGCAGGCGTCTTAAGCCTAGTCGCTTTTTACTTTGTCACCACAAGCATGATGCCCGACAACGCCCTAGGCGAAGGCACCCAGATGCGCTTGTTTGGCGCCTGCGCCGTGGGCTTGGTGTTGACCGCTGCTTTGGTGTGGATCACCGAGTACTACACGGGCACCGACTACGCGCCCGTCAAACACGTGGCGAGTGCCAGCACCACGGGTCATGCCACCAACATCATTGCGGGCATTGGCGTCTCGATGAAGTCCACCGCTTGGCCGGTGTTGTCCGTATGCGCCGCGATTGTGGCGGCCTATAACTTAGCCGGCTTGTACGGCGTGGCAACTGCCGCCACAGCCATGCTCAGCATGGCCGGTATCGTGGTGGCCTTGGATGCCTATGGCCCGATCACAGACAACGCAGGTGGCATCGCAGAAATGGCCGAAATGCCCAGCAGTGTGCGTGAAGTCACCGACCCACTCGACGCCGTGGGCAACACCACCAAAGCCGTAACCAAAGGCTACGCCATCGGCTCCGCGGGTCTGGCCGCGTTGGTGTTGTTTGCCGATTACACCCACAAACTGGAAAGCGCCGGCAAGGCTGTCACGTTTGACTTGTCCGACCCCATGGTCATCGTGGGCCTGTTCATTGGTGGTTTGATCCCCTACCTCTTTGGCGCGATGGCCATGGAGGCGGTGGGTCGCTCCGCTAGCGCAGTGGTAGAAGAGGTGCGTCGCCAGTTCCGCGAGATCCCAGGCATCATGGAAGGCACTGCCAAGCCTGAATACGGCCGTGCGGTTGACATGCTGACCACTGCTGCCATCAAAGAGATGATGATCCCGTCCCTGCTGCCTGTGATTGCCCCCATCTTGGTGGGCGTATTGCTTGGCCCGAAAGCGTTGGGCGGTTTGTTGATGGGGACCATCGTCACCGGCTTGTTTGTTGCCATCTCGATGTGTACGGGTGGCGGCGCTTGGGACAACGCCAAAAAGTACATTGAAGATGGCCACCATGGCGGCAAAGGCAGCGACGCGCACAAAGCCGCCGTCACCGGAGACACTGTAGGCGATCCCTACAAAGACACAGCAGGCCCAGCGGTGAACCCGTTGATCAAGATCATCAACATCGTTGCCTTGTTGATCGTTCCACTCTTGTAACAACCAAACGCCCGCCCATCCATGGAGAGGTGGGCGTTTGTGTTTCTGTCAAAACGCCATGCCTCGCCCATTTGCAGAGGCTTGGCAAACACAACGACCTATCGCCTCACTTGTGGGGCGTACTCTTGCCCGTTTCATCCATCAAACCGAAGAAAACACGCAAGAAGTACACAGCCATCAGCAAAATAAAAACGATGACCGCCACACTCATCAAACCGTAGTCCGTAGAAAAAAGATCAACCCAAGCTTTCATGGAATAACTCCTATCAATTGCAATGGGTCCACTTTGCTCTCACTCAAGGTGTCACGTACTGATCTACATCAAAGCGTGAAGTGTTCTTCAGTCAGGCAAAATGAATCCCATGTCTGAACGCGTCATCCCTCTGGTCGATCAACGGCTTCAAGCCTTGGCGGCCACCCTCCCCTCGCAACCGATTGAGGCCAATGGCTTGCTGAGTGACCGATTGGCACGACCATTGCACGATTTGCGCATCAGCGTGACTGATCGTTGTAATTTCCGTTGCAACTACTGCATGCCCAAAGAGGTGTTCAACAAGGACTATGCCTATCTGCCTCACAGCGATTTGTTGAACTTCGAGGAAATCACACGCCTTGCCAAGGTATTTGTGGCCCACGGTGTTCGAAAAATTCGGCTCACTGGCGGTGAACCTCTGCTTCGCAAGAACCTTGAAATCTTGGTCGACCAATTGGCCAACATTCAAACACCCGATGGCACGCCACTGGACCTCACCCTCACCACCAACGGTTCCTTGCTGGCGCGCAAAGCCAAAGCACTCAAAGACGCCGGATTGAACCGCGTGACCGTCAGCCTCGATGGCTTAGACGACACCATCTTCCGCGCTATGAACGATGTGGACTTCCCCGTGTCCGAGGTGCTAGACGGCATTGCCGCAGCCAAAGACGCTGGATTGGGGCTTGATGCGCAAGGCCGCTTGACTGGCCTCAAAATCAACATGGTTGTCAAACGCCGCACCAACATCAACCAAATCTTGCCCATGGCCCGCCACTTTCGAGGCAGCGGCATCACGCTGCGCTTCATCGAGTACATGGACGTCGGTGCCACCAACGGATGGTGCATGGACGACGTACTGCCCTCGTCAGACGTGATTCAACACATCCAACAAGAGTTCCCACTGGTGGCCCTAGAAGCCAGCGCAGCTGGCGAAACTGCCCAGCGTTGGGGCTATGCCAATGGCGCTGGTCAGTTTGACCCATGCTTGGGTGAAGTGGGCGTGATCAGCAGCGTCACCCAAGCGTTTTGCCGCGACTGCAACCGCGCCCGCCTCTCGACCGAGGGCAAGCTCTACCTTTGCTTATTTGCCACACAGGGCTATGACTTGCGGAGTCTCATGCGCCAAAGCAACGTGAGTGATACCGACATGGCCTCGGCCATCGGCCACATTTGGCAAGGGCGCGATGACCGTTACTCCGAACTGCGCGCCTCCCTCCCCGCTGACAGCACATCTGCTGCGCGCCGCGTCGAGATGAGCTACATCGGCGGCTAACCTGACACACCCCTCATGACCCACACCATCGAACCTCAAGACATCACAGGCCTCATCTTGGCAGGCGGACGCGGCAGCCGCATGGGCGGCGTGGACAAAGGACTGCAAAACTTCAACGGCATGCCGCTCGCCTTGCACACTCTGATGCGGCTAGGACCCCAAGTCGAAACCGTGATGGTCAACGCCAACCGCAACCTCTCGGCCTATGAATCATTTGGAGCGGCCGTGTGGCCAGATGCCTCGGCTGACTTTGCGGGCCCTTTGTCGGGCTTTCTGGTGGGTTTAGAGCGTGCTGAAACATCCTATGTCCTGTGCGTCCCTTGTGACACGCCCCGCTTGCCGCTCGACTTGGCTGAACGACTAGGCGCTGCCCTTGTGCGAGAAGATGCCGACATTGCCATGGCCGCAGCGCCTGAGACCAAGGCAGATGGGACCAGCGACATTCGCACCCAACCTGTCTTCTGCTTAATGAAGATCGAACTTTCCGAGAGTTTGGTGAAGTTCACACACGCCGGTGGCCGCAAGATTGACGCCTGGACGGCACAGCACAAGACCGTGGTCGTGCCATTTGACGCCCCCCACGACGACCCACTGGCCTTTGCCAATGTCAACACCTTGGTGGACTTACAAACACTTGAGAATGCCGCCTCGCTATGAAAAGCATTGACGACATCACTGCCGCGCTGCATGGCTATGACCCACAAGCCCTGAGCGTCTCGCAAGTGAATGAATTTTTGACGCAGCTGGTGCAACCCGTGTCGGGCGATGGCTCACAAGACGTGTTTTTGTTTGACGCGCTAGGCCGTGTGTTGGCGACAGACGTCATCTCCCCCATCAACGTCCCCGCACACAACAATTCGGCCATGGATGGCTTTGCGTTCGATGCCTCACAGCTGCAAGAAGGACAAGCCTTGACCTTGTGCGTGGTCGGCACAGCTCTCGCAGGCAAAGCATGGCAAGGCAAGGTCAACGCCGGCGAGTGCCTAAAGATCATGACGGGCGCCATCCTGCCCGACAACCTAGACACCGTGGTCCCGCAAGAGCTCACACAGATCCAAAACGCACACGATGTGACGCGCATCGCCATTCCCGCCAACCTGTTGAAAGCCGGCGACAACCGTCGATTGGCGGGTGAAGACCTGATGCAAGGGCAGCCCGCCCTGAAAGCGGGCCAACACCTCACACCCGCTGCACTCGGTTTGTTGGCAAGCCTAGGCTTGCCCGACGTGCGCGTGCATCGCCGTTTACGCGTGGCCTACTTCTCCACGGGTGACGAGGTGATGAGCCTCGGCGAAGCACCCCGCGAAGGTGCTGTGTATGACAGCAACCGCTACACCGTGTTCGGCTTACTCAAGCGCCTAGGCTGCGAAGTGATTGACATGGGCGTGGTGCGCGACGACCCAGCGCTCCTAGAAGCCGCCTTTGCCAAAGCAGCGCATGACGCAGACGCCATCATCACCAGCGGCGGTGTGAGCGTAGGTGAGGCCGACTTCACCAAAACCATGATGAAAAAGCTGGGTGATGTGGCGTTCTGGAAAATCGCCATGCGCCCGGGTCGCCCCATGGCTGTGGGCCGCATAGGTAAGTCGGTCTTGTTTGGCTTGCCCGGCAACCCTGTGGCAGTGATGGTCACGTTCCTTGCATTTGTTCGCCCTGCTCTCCTGCGCATGATGGGTAGCACCGCGCAGCCGACGCCAATGCTACGTGCCAAGTGCCTAGAGCCATTGCGCAAAAAAGCTGGTCGCACCGAATACCAACGTGGGTTTGTGAGCAATGCCGCTGACGGCACGCTGCAAGTGCGCATCACGGGCAACCAAGGCTCTGGCGTACTGAGCTCAATGGTGCAAGGCAACGGTCTTATCGTGTTGCATCACACACAAGGCAACGTCGCCCTAGGCGACGAGGTGGATGTGATGATGTTCGACGGCGTTATTTAATAAGGCATCATCTCCGCGGGGATTTCCTTAGGACCGGTTCCGCTGTACTTTTCAAGGTAGATGTAGATCACGGGCGTGATGTAGAGCGTGATCACCTGCGAGAACGCCAAACCACCCACCACCACCACACCCAATGGCATGCGCAGTTCAGCGCCTGCGCCTAGCCCCAAAGCAATAGGCAAAGCCCCCATCATGGCCGCTAAGCTGGTCATCAAAATGGGGCGAAATCGCGTCAAGCAAGCAGAACGAATAGCATCACGCGGTGTCATGCCGTGTTGGCGTTGGGCTTCGAGCGCAAAGTCGATCATCAAAATCGCGTTCTTCTTCACGATACCAATCAGCAACAAGATACCGATGGTGGCAATGATGGTCAGCTCCATTCCAAACAGGCGCAAAAACAACAGCGCACCAATGGCCGCTGAAGGCAAACCGGCCAAGATGGTCAAGGGGTGGATGTAGCTCTCATACAAAACACCCAACAACACATAGATCACAAAGATCGCACTGATCAACAAAATGATCTGACCCGACTGACCACTCTGAAACACCGCAGCATCGCCACCGTAGCTGGTGATGATGGTGGCAGGCAATGAAATGTCTTTTACAAATTGGTTGATTTTCGACGTCGCATCACCCAGAGGTACATCAGGCGCCAAGTTGAAGGAAATCGTCACCGCTGGAATCTGGCCTTGGTGGTTCACCGCCGTGGGGCCAATGAAGCGTTTGAAGGTCGCAACACTGGAAAGCGGGACCAAACGGTCTGTGGCACGCCCGCGGACATAAATGTCGTTCAAGCCTGCTTCAAATTGGCGGCTCTCTTCCAATGATTCCAAAATGACTTGGTAGGTATTGACCGCGGTGTAAATAGTTGAAATTTGTTTCTCACCATAAGACGAGTACAAGGCGGTGCGAATATCCGCCATCGACACACCCGCACTGGCGGCCTTTTCACGGTTGATGTCCACCAACACGTTCAAACCTTTGAGCTGTGAGTCGGTGGTGACATCGCGGAAACTGGGGTCGCCACGCATTTGGGTCACCATTTTTTCGGACCACTCGTTCACCCCGTCAAAACCCACGCTTTGCAAGATGAACTGGTAACGACTCTTACTGACCTTGCCACCCAGCTGCAAGTTTTGAATCGGACGCATGTACACATTCAAACCGGGCAAGGTGCGGAACTTTGCGCGCAAACCTTCCAGCACTTTTTGCATAGGCGCACGGTCGCTCTTGGGTTTGAGGTTCAAGAACATACGCCCGTTGTTAGGCAGGTTGCCGTTGGCACCGCCACCACCCACAAACGACACCATGCTCAACACATTGGGGTCGTTCTTCACCATGTCAGCGGCTTGATCTTGCAGCTTCAACATCGCACCGAAAGAAATATCTTCAGAGGCTTCAGTTGTCAACAAAATTTGTCCCAAATCTTCCTCGGGAAAGAAACCTTTGGGGACCCAGATGTACATGGCAATGGTCACAACAAACGTGCCGATCGCCACGCCCAGCACATAGCGTTGATGCGCCAAGCACCAATCCAAGGTTGATTCGTACTTACGCAACACGGCATGGAAGATTTCGTCAAATTTGACGGTGATCCAGTAGTCCTTGGGCTCTTCGCCATGCTTGGGCAAAAAGCGGCTACACAGCATAGGGACCAAGGTCAGCGAGACCACCGCGGACACCAAAATCGACAGCGACACTACCACCGCAAACTCGCGGAACAGCAAACCGATGGGCCCAGGCATGAAAAAGATCGGGATGAACACCGCCACCAACGAAATCGAAATCGAGATGATGGTGAAGCCCACTTCTTTACTGCCCTTCAGGGCTGCCTTGAGAGGGTGCATGCCCTCCTCTACATAGCGCACGATGTTCTCGAGCACCACGATCGAGTCATCCACCACCAACCCAACGGCCAGCGTGATGCCCAGCAACGACACGTTGTCAAGGCTGTAACCCATCCAGTACATCAAGAAAAAAGCACCAATCAAAGACACCGGCAAACTCAACGCGGGAATGATGGTGGCAGCCGCATGTTTGAGGAACAAGAAAATGACCAAAACAACCAAAGTGATGGTCAATGCCAAAGTTAAGTTCACGTCGTGAATCGACTCGCGAATGGACATCGAGCGGTCGTTCAGCAAGTTGATCTGTATCGAACCCGGCATCTGCTTTTCAAACTGCGGGATCATGCGTCGGATGCCATCCACCACCTTGACGGTGTTGGCACTCGGTTGGCGCAGCACCGCGATGATGACTGCACGTTCACCCATGAACGAGCCGCTGGTCTTTACCTGTTCGTAGCTCTCGCTCACCACCGCCACATCGGACAAACGAATAGGCAAACCATTGCGCTGTGCAATCAGCAGGTCTGAGAACTCTTTGGCACGCACCAATTGCGGGTTGGCATAAATCGTCAACGCTTGTCGTGGTCCGTCCAACACGCCCACAGGCGCATTTGAGTTGGCTTTGTTGACCGCTTGGGCCACATCGTCCATCGTCAAGTTATTCAGGGCCAACTTGGCTGGGTTGGCGCGCACGCGCACAGCGTAGCGCTTTTGGCCATAGACCAACACTTGCGCCACACCGTCGATGGTCGACAAGTTAGGAGAAATCAGGTTTTCCGCATAGTCGCTGACTTCAAACAAGTCCATCGACGGAGAGCTCAAGGTCATGAACAACACAGGCGCGTCCGCAGGGTTGACCTTGCGGTACGACGGAGGCGTGGTCATTTCAATCGGTAACCGGCGTTGGGCGCGCAACAGCGCAGCCTGGACGTCGACCGCCGCTTTGTCGATATCGCGGTCGTTGTTGAACTCCAGCGTGATGCTGGTCGTGCTCAAAAAGTTGGTTGAGCTGATGACGGTGATACCGTCAATCGTGGAGAACTCTTTCTCCAAAGGCAAGGCCACAGAAGCGGCCATGTTTTCAGGGCTCGCACCCGACAAGGTGGCCGATACCTGAATGACTGGGCTGTTAAAGCTAGGCAGTGCTGCAACGGGGATTTTGGTGTACGCGATGACACCCGCCACCACGGTCGCCATGGAAAGCAGAATCGTCATCACCGGACGACGAATGCATAGTTCGGAAATCGTCATTTGTGTGCTTCAGCTTTAGCTTCTGGTTTGGCATCGGTTTTAGCAGAAGCCTCTTTCACTTTACCGTTAGGACGCAGGTTTTGTTTGCCTTCGACCACCACTTTGTCACCCGCATTCAGGCCAGAAATCACTGCGAAGCCTTGGCTCTGGGCTTGCACTTTGATAACCTTCAAGCTCACGGTGTTTTCCGCATCCACCACAAACACTTGTTCGCCACGGGAGTTGGACACCACGGCTTGTGAAGGCACAACCAATACATCTTTGAAGCTTCCGGCTTGCACTTGTAAACGCACGAACTGACCTGGAATCAACGTGTGGTCGGCGTTGTCCACCACGGCCTTCACCTTCACAGCGCCAATCGCTTGGTCCACTTGGTTGTCGATCACAAACACTTTGCCTTCGCGCTTTTTCCCGTCGCCCATCTGAAATGTGACTGTGGGCGTTTGACCCGCTTGTTGCGCCGCAAACAAGGCGGGCAAGGCGCTCTCGGGCACCGTGAACTGCAGGTTCATGGGGTCCAGTTGTGTGATGGTGACCATCGCACCTTGCGTGGTGGTGGTAGTGGCCGTGGTGCTGGTTGACACCGTGTTGCCAGGTTGCACCAATGCACCCGGAAATACGTTGATGATGCCTGCGCGTCCGGTGATGGGTGAGCGGATATTGTCGTAGCTCAGCGCCGCTTGCGCAGCACGGGCAGCGGCTTGCGCGGCTTGCGCATTTGCTCGCGCGGTGTCTACCGCACCTTGCGCCACGAACTGCTGGCGCAGCAGCTCTTCTGCACGCACCAGTTGTCGCTGGGCATCATCTGCCGAGGCTTGGGCTTTTTCGTAATTGGCACGGTCAGCGCGGTCGTCCAAGCTGATCAGTAAATCACCCGCCTTGACCTTTTGGCCTTCTTTGATATGAACCTTAGCCACCACATTGGTGACTTGTGGGCGAATGTCCACGATGTTTGATGCCACGGTGCTCCCTGTGGCATCCACAATCACGGGGAAATCTCGTTGCTCCACCACAAAGGTGGTGACCGTTTGCACTTGCGACTTTGCCTCGGCATTGGTTGCAGGCCAAAAATATTTAGCAGCGCCACCGCACACAGCAAGCACCACAGCAATCCAAATCAAACGTTTTTTTGTGACTTTTTGAGACTTATATTTCATAACGATAAGAGATTTTCTTCGCGATTTATAGCAACTGCCGCAATGTACCAGTTACAGGCCTTTTAAGCGGTGGATCTCCACGTTAACCTGAGGCCTACGCATAACCTTTACAACAGCCTCACAGAGGGTGTCACCTACCAGACAGGATCAATTCAACGCCTCTGTTAGCCAAACCATCAGCCCGTTCGTTATCGACATGGCCCGCGTGACCTTTGACCCAATGCCACGCGATATCGTGATCACCTTGATGGGTTAATGCGTCCAACTGTTGCCACAAATCAGCGTTTTTGACCGGCTGCTTTGCGGCAGTGCGCCAACCGCGGGCCTTCCATCCGTGAATCCACTCGGTGATGCCTTTGCGCACGTATTCGCTGTCTAAATAGAGCGCCACGTTGCAGGGGCGTTTCAAAGCGCGCAGAGCTTCAATCACGGCGAGCAGTTCCATGCGGTTGTTGGTGGTTTCTAGGTCACCACCAAACAACTCTTTCTCTTGCCCCGAAGGTGAGCGCAACAAAGCACCCCAGCCCCCGGGGCCAGGGTTGCCCTTGCAAGCGCCGTCTGTGTATATCTCTACCGTATTCATTCCATTCCTTTTGATGCGGTGTTGGACGCCGTCGTCACCACCGCGGCAGCCCTTGGTACTGCCCGCCTCCATGCCGGCGACATCAAGCGCATGCCATGCACGCGCTTGACCGCCACCATCCCATACACAGCGCCAAAAATGGGCCACCAACGCACGCCTGCGGCATCCATCCAAGCCCACCGCTGTAACCAGCGCTCTGTCTGAACCATCGGTCGGTAGCAGCCAAAACTGGTCGACTCCACCTCAAAGCTCAGCAGTTGCAGCCAGTCGCGTAAACGCCCCTGACCAATAAAGTGACCCACATCCTGAAAACTACGCCGGCAACTTTTGCTCAACCCCCACCAACTGTTGGGGTTGAAGCCACAAATCACCACCCGACCATCGGGTACCAACACACGCTGCACCTCACGCAAGGTGGCGTGTGGGTCAAAACTCAGCTCCAACGTATGGGGCAGCACAAGCAAATCAAGACTGGCATCAGGAAAAGGTAGAGCCTCATAATTGGTCAATAAGACCTCCCGTCCCAAAGGCCAAGATGAAGGATGCGCATCGCACCCCAACCAGCGGTGCGGTATGCGGTTGGTTTGCAAAGCATCCAGCACGGGGAAACCCAGCTGCAACGCGTGAAAGCCAAATACATCGGCCACCGCTCGGTCTAAATAGGTTTGCTCCCAAGCACGCAGATACAACCCAGAGGGGGTGGCCAGCCAGTCGTGCAAACTATCGGGTTTTAAAGGTGTGGATGACATGAAGCTGATTGCATTGCCTGCATTTTCTGACAACTACCTGTGGTTGTGGCAACAAGACAACCTGGCAGTGGTGGTCGACCCCGGTGACGCCGCCCCCGTGGTGCAAGCGTTGGCCAAAGAAGGGCTGACATTGGCCGCGATTCTAGTCACCCATCACCATGCTGACCACGTAGGCGGTGTGAGTGAACTCCACCAAGCCACAGGCGCACCCGTCTATGGCCCCGCCCGCGAAGATGTGCCGGCCCCATTTACCCCCGTCATGCACGGCGACAACCTGACCTTACTGGGACAAACCGTGCGGGTACTCGACGTGCCTGGCCACACGGCTGGCCATGTGGCCTACTTTCTGCCAGATACGCCGCAAAGCCCCGTTCTATTTTGTGGTGACACCTTGTTTTCAGGTGGGTGCGGCCGCATATTTGAGGGCACACCCGCTCAAATGCTGGCCTCACTCGACAGCTTGGCGGCCCTTCCTACGCACACCCGAATATGCTGTGCCCACGAGTACACTCTTGCCAACCTGCGATTCGCCCTCGCCGTAGAACCTGACAACATCGATTTGCAGTCCTACACGGCGCAGTGCCAACAACTCAGGGCCCAAGGAACCCCCACCCTGCCCGCCCAGCTTGGAAATGAATTGCACATCAACCCGTTTTTACGGGCTCGACATCCAAGTGTGCGACTCGCTGTTGCACAACACGCTGGCCTTTCAGCGCTCGAACAAACCGACGACGTCGCTGTGTTTGCAGCACTTCGACAATGGAAGAACGATTTCAGATGAGATTTCTACTCGCCGTCTTTACCCTCAGCCTTGTACTACTCACAGGGTGCGCCAACTTGTCAGAGTCGACCACCGCCGGAAACGGCGGTCTGAGCGCCATCAAACAAGGCAGCGTCAAACGCGACGGCGTCGCTACCCTGAACTTACCCAACGACTTGTGGGAGCGCATCCGCAAAGGCTATGTGATGCCCGATTTGGAAACGGACTTGGTCAACGACCGTACCCAGTGGTACGCCAGCAAGCCCGACTACCTGCAACGCATGGGCGAGCGCTCTGGCAAATACCTGTACCACATCGTTGAAGAACTCGAAGCACGTAAGATGCCCACCGAGTTGGCATTGCTGCCTTTCATTGAGAGCGCCTTCAACCCGCAAGCGGTCTCTAGCGCACGCGCCAGTGGCATGTGGCAGTTCATGCCCGCTACCGGCAAAAGCTTTGACCTCAAACAAAACGTGTTTCGCGACGACCGACGTGATGTGCAAGCCTCCACCCGTGCAGCACTCGACTACCTAGAGCGCCTGCACAAAATGTTTGGTGACTGGCACTTGGCATTGGCCGCCTATAACTGGGGCGAAGGCAATGTGCGCAAAGCCATCACACGCAACCAACGTGCTGGTTTGCCCACGGGCTACACCGACCTGAACATGCCCATGGAAACACGCATGTATGTGCCAAAACTACAGGCCATGAAAAATATCGTGGGCAACCCACCGGCCTACAACGTGGTGTTGACCAGCATCCCGAATCACCCTTACTTCCAAAGTGTGCCGTTACCCCGCGACATGGATGTCACTGTGGCGGCAAAACTAGCTGACATTCCGGTGGAAGACTTCAAAGCCTTGAACCCTTCCGCACACCGCCCCGTGCTGCTGGCTGCTGGCACGACCAACATCTTGCTACCTTGGGACAACGCCGAAGTATTCCAGCGTAACTATGAAGCCTCGGCCATCGCACGCATGGCCACATGGACTGCTTGGATTGCCCCCACCACCATGAAAGTGGCCGACGCGGCTAAGCGTGTGAACATGAGCGAGGCTGACTTCCGAGGCATCAACAACATCCCACCCCGCATGCTCATCAAAGCAGGCTCGGCCCTATTGGTGCCCCGCAGTGCCAACATGTTGGGCGATGTGACGGCGCAGGTGGCTGACAACGGCCATTTAGACCTGTCACCTGAAGCCGTAGCCAAACGCAAAGCAGCCGCTAAAGGTGGCAAACATGCGAAGGGCACGAAGATGGCCAGTTCCAAAGAAGGCAAAGGCGCTGGCAAAAAGCAAGCGGCTAACAAAGGCGATAAAAAAGGCGACACCAAGGTCGCCAAGAAGTAATTTACGCGTCGCGCCTGTCCACCAACGCGTGGGCAATGGTGCCTAAGTCCACATATTCCAGCTCGCTGCCCACAGGTACGCCACGGGCTAAGCGCGTCACTTGCACGCCGCGCTTCTTGAGGGCTTCGCCCAGCACATGGGCTGTGGCCTCCCCTTCGGCTGTGAAATTGGTGGCCAAAATGACCTCCTGCACAACCCCGTCGCTGGCGCGCTCCATCAGCTTTTGCAGACCAATGTCTTTGGGTCCAAACCCGTCTAAGGGGCTGATGCGCCCCATCAAGACGAAGTACAAACCTTTGTAGGCAGCGGTACGCTCGACGGCCGATTGGTCGGCAGGCGTCTCGACCACGCACAAACGGGTAGTGTCGCGACCGTCGTCCAAGCAGGTGTCACACACGGTTTGCGTGGTGAAGGTGTGGCAGCGCTCGCAGTGCTTGATTTGGCTGGCCGCTTGGTGCAACGCCTGAGAGATCACCTCCGCCCCTTCGCGGTCATGCTGCAACAAGTGATACGCCATGCGCGAAGCAGATTTCACACCCACGCCAGGCAAACGACGCAGGGCCTGAATCAGGCCTTCGAGCACGGATGTGTCGCTCATTTAGAACGGCAATTTCAGGCCAGGTGGCAAGCCAGCAGTGAGCTTGCTCATCTTAGCTTCGCTGGTTTCAGCGGCTTTGCGCACAGCGTCGTTGAAGGCCGCGGCCACCAAGTCTTCGAGCATGTCTTTGTCATCGGCCAACAGGCTGGGGTCGATGGTGATGCGCTTGACATCGTGCTTGCACGTCATCAAGACCTTGACCAAGCCAGAACCAGATTCGCCAGTCACTTCAACGGAGCCGAGCTCTTCTTGTGCTTTTTTCAAGTTCTCCTGCATGGCTTGTGCTTGCTTCATCAAACCGGAGAGTTGTCCTTTGT
>CAIODK010000116.1 GCA_903856995.1 uncultured Burkholderiales bacterium | reverse complement strand
CAAAGCATCGTTGTTGAATCAGCATTTTCAAGGCAAACCACCGTGCTACTTGACCAGCTCCACCAGATGAACATGCGCCTCAATAGCATCGCTGCGCAGTTTGGTGCGAGCCGCTTGCGGGTGTTTGGCTCTGTGGCCCGCGGCGAAGAGACGCCCGACAGTGATATTGATTTTTTGGTGGAGTTGCCGCGTGGTTATGACCTGTTTGGCCAGCGTTTGGCGCTTGCGCAAGGCTTGGCGGATGCCGTATGCCGCAAAGTTGACCTTGTGCCCGAGCACGAACTAAACCCCCATATCAAGGCACAAATTTTGGCTGAAGCGGTTGCCCTGTGAGCAAGTCGTGGCAAGCCTACGCGCTGCATATTCTGGATGTGGCTGCGAGGATTGAGCGCATTCAGGCTCGCGGCGACTTGACCCAAGACGAAGTGCTTTATGACGCCACGCTGCGCAATCTACAAACATTGTCGGAAGCGACTCAATTGCTGCCCGATGGCTTGAAGTCGCAGTTTCCAAGCATCCCTTGGCGGGAAATCAGTGGCTTTCGCAATATATTGGTTCACAACTACCTGGGAGATATCGATGCAGTCACCGTTCAAGCGGTGGTGCATGACCGTCTTCCAGCGCTTATTGACAGCGTGCGGGCAATGCTTGCGGCTGCCGACAACTCCTCTTTCTAATCTTCCTTCCTATTTGCATGCAGCATTCCAAAATTCTCATCCTCGATTTCGGCTCCCAGGTCACCCAGTTGATCGCCCGGCGGGTGCGCGAGGCGCATGTGTATTGCGAGGTTCATCCCTGTGACGTGACCGACGATTGGGTGCGGGACTATGCGGCCGACGGCACGCTCAAGGGCGTCATCCTGTCGGGCAGCCACGCCAGTGTTTATGAGGACAGCACCGACAGTGCGCCCGCCGCCGTGTTTGCGCTGGGCGTGCCGGTGCTGGGCATTTGCTACGGCATGCAAACCATGGCGCAGCAGCTCGGTGGCAAGGTCGAAGGCGGCCACACCCGCGAATTTGGCTACGCCGAAGTGCGCGCCCATGGCCACACCGCTTTGCTCAAGGACATCGCCGACTTCACCACGCCCGAAGACCACGGCATGCTCAAGGTCTGGATGAGCCACGGCGACAAGGTGACCGCGTTGCCACCCGGCTTCAAGCTCATGGCCAGCACGCCGAGTTGCCCGATTGCCGGCATGGCCGACGAGGCGCGGCATTTCTATGGGGTGCAATTTCACCCCGAAGTCACCCACACGGTGCAAGGCCAGGCGCTGTTGAACCGCTTTGTGCTTGATATTTGCGCCGCGCGCCCCGACTGGGTGATGCACGACCACGTGGCCGATGCTGTGGCCAAAATCCGGGCGCAAGTGGGTGACGAAGAGGTGATTTTGGGCCTGTCCGGAGGCGTGGATTCGTCCGTGGCGGCCGCGCTCATCCACCGCGCCATTGGCGACCAGCTCACCTGCGTGTTTGTGGACCACGGCTTGCTGCGCCTGAACGAGGGCGACATGGTGATGGAAATGTTCGTCGGCAAACTGCAAGCCAAGGTGATTCGGGTGGACGCTAGCGAACTGTTTTTGGGCAAGCTGGCGGGCGTGAGCGAGCCCGAGGCAAAACGCAAGATCAT
>CAIODK010000115.1 GCA_903856995.1 uncultured Burkholderiales bacterium | reverse complement strand
GGTCTGGAAGTCGCTGATGGCATGGTCGCCACCCGCCATCACCACTTGGTGGGATCCTGCGTAGCGGGCTGACATTTCGCGCCAGTCCAAGACTTCGTCACCTTGGGCAATGAGGGCCCAAACACTTTCGGGATGCGGCAATGGACCGACCATCAAGGCGCGTAGTTCCGCTACAAATTCGTCAGCGAAGTAAAACCGTTCGGCTGGGTCATGCCACGAGGTTTGTTGGCCGATGTGCTTGGCCAAGTCGCGGGCTGGGTCGACGGCAGGGTTGAGTAGCACGGCTTTGCATCCGCGTTGTACGGCCAGCCAGGTGGCGTAAAAGCCGCCCAAGGATGAGCCGATGACGGCCATGCTGTGGGTGGGCCAATCGGCGGTGCCTTTCGCAATCAAGGCCGCTGCCGCTTGGGGCGAGGGCGGGAGTTGCGGGCACCACCACGTGATGTGCGGGAACTGTGTGGCCATGACGGCTGCCACTAGCTGGGCTTTGGTGGATTTGGGGGAGGAGCGAAACCCATGCAAATACAGCACGTGGGTGGTGGGGTTGGGGGTGGTCGGCAAGGTCATAACGAATGCTAGCAGTCGCCTCCAGCGAACGCCGTGACAGGGGATAATCTGGTCATGTCCACTGTCATTCACAAACCCAGCCCATTTCAGCGACTGATCCCTTTGCTCAGGGGGTTTGATGGTCCGTTGGCCTTCGGTGTCTTTTTATTGGCGTGTGCGGGTTTGCTGACGATGTATTCGTCGGGCTTTGCCAATGGCGCACGTTTCTTTGACCATGGTCGAAACATGCTGATTGCGGGTTTCATCATGTTTGTGGTGGCGCAGATCCCACCACAGCGATTGATGGCGTTTGCCGTGCCGCTCTATACCGTTGGCGTGGCGTTGTTGGTGGCGGTGGCCTTGTTTGGCCTGACCAAAAAGGGCGCACGCCGCTGGCTGAATGTCGGCGTGGTGATTCAGCCCAGCGAGATTATGAAAATCGGCATGCCGCTGATGTTGGCTTGGTGGTTCCAAAAGCGCGAAGGCCAGTTGCGTCCCCTCGACTTCTTCGTCGCGGGCATGTTGCTGTTGATCCCCGTGGGCCTGATCGTGCGTCAACCAGACTTGGGGACCGCCATCTTGGTGTTGTCGGCAGGTATGGCGGTGATTTTCTTTGCCGGCTTGAGCTGGTGGCTCATCGTGCCGCCCATCATCATGGGGTTGATTGGTGTCGGCTTTGTGGTGTTTTTTGAACCCACTTTGTGTGCCGATGGTTTTCGCTGGCCGTTCTTGCATGACTACCAGCAGCAGCGTATTTGTACGTTGCTAGACCCGTCGCGAGACCCGCTGGGCAAAGGGTTTCACATCATTCAAGGCATGATTGCCATTGGCTCGGGTGGCTTCTGGGGCAAGGGCTTTATGCAGGGCACACAGACCCATTTGGACTTCATTCCCGAGCGCACGACCGACTTTGTGTTCGCCGCGTTTGGTGAAGAGTTTGGTTTGGTTGGCAACTTGATGCTGATCGTGGCCTTCATCTTCTTAATTTTGCGTGGCTTGGCAATTGCGGTGGAGGGCCCCACGTTGTTCGCCCGTTTGTTGGCGGGCAGTGTGACGCTGAGCTTTTTCATCTACGCGTTTGTGAATATGGGCATGGTCAGCGGCATCTTGCCGGTGGTGGGCGTGCCGCTGCCGTTCATCAGCTATGGCGGCACCGCGATGGTCACCTTGGGCTTGGGCTTGGGTATCTTGATGTCTGTTGCCAAAGCCAAGCAGTTGGTGCAGTCATAATTCCCGCATGATTTCACGCGAACCCACCCTTGAGCGATTGGCAATTGCCCGTCAACTGTTGTTAGAACCTTTCGGTTTGGACGAAACCGACTTGGCGAGAACGCTGGCCGAAATCAAAGCCCACAAGGTGGATGAAGCCGATTTGTACTTCCAGTACACCCGTTCCGAGGGGTGGAGTTTGGAGGAGGGCATTGTCAAAACCGGCTCCTTCAGCATTGACCAAGGGGTGGGGGTGCGTGCAGTGAGTGGTGAGAAAACCGCCTTCGCGTATTCCGACGATATTTCCAAAGCCTCTTTGCTCGACGCCGCACGTACGGTGCGCACGATCGGCGCTGCGGCCAAGGGCGGGCGCGTCAAAGTGCCGACTCGCAAAGTGGCGGGCAGTCGGTCGCTGTATCACGGCCTCGATCCGATTGCGTCATTGAACAGCACCGAAAAGGTGGCACTGCTCGGACGCATCGAACGCATGGCGCGCGCCAAAGACCCCCGCGTGATTCAAGTGATGGCCGGTTTGGCCAGTGAATATGACGTGGTGATGGTGGTGCGAGCCGACGGCACGTTGGCTGCCGATGTGCGTCCTTTGGTGCGCTTGAGCGTGACGGTGATTGCCGAGCAAAACGGCCGTCGTGAAGTAGGTTCGGCCGGCGGTGGTGGTCGATTTGGTTTGGACCATTTTGACGACGCCTTGGCACAAAGCTACGTAGACGAGGCTGTGCAGTGCGCTTTGACCAACTTGGAAGCCCGTCCTGCACCCGCCGGCGAAATGAGTGTGGTGTTGGGCCCAGGTTGGCCCGGCATTTTGTTGCATGAGGCGATTGGTCACGGTTTGGAAGGTGACTTCAACCGCAAAGGCTCCAGCGCATTCAGTGGCCGCATTGGGCAACGCGTGGCAGCCAAAGGTGTCACAGTGCTGGATGACGGCACGATTCCGGATCGTCGGGGTTCATTGAATGTGGATGACGAAGGCAACCCAAGCCAGCGCAACGTCCTGATTGAAGATGGCATCTTGAAAGGTTATCTCCAAGACAGCATGAATGCCCGCTTGATGGGGGTCAAGCCGACAGGCAATGGTCGTCGCGAGAGCTACGCCCACGTGCCTATGCCGCGCATGACCAACACCTATATGCTGGGTGGAGACAAATCGCCGGAAGAAATTGTGGCCAGCTTGAAAAAAGGCTTGTACGCGGTGAACTTCGGTGGCGGCCAAGTCGACATCACGTCGGGTAAGTTTGTGTTCTCGACCAGTCAAGCGTTTTGGGTGGAAAACGGCAAGATTCAATACCCCGTCAAAGGTGCGACCTTGGTCGGCAATGGTCCCGACGCACTTACGCGAGTGAGCTTGATCGGCAACGACATGCAACTCGACCCAGGCGTGGGCACCTGCGGCAAGGAAGGCCAAAGTGTGCCCGTGGGTGTGGGGCAACCGACGTTGCGCATCGATGGTTTGACCGTCGGCGGAACTGCCTAATTGGCTGTGCTATATTCAAAGACATGAATTCAGCCCGTTTCTATTTTGGTTATTTTTGGTTCTCACGCTTTACCGGCGGTCGAGAGATCTGAACGTACCCCAAACGATCTGAACTCCCAAACCAACCGCCGGCTCCCCGGCGGTTTTTTTTTGCCGATCTCCAAAAACATCTTTTCAAACTTCAGGACGAGACCATGAAAACGAACAGCAGTTATCCAAGCCACGTTGAGCAGACAAGTCAAACCGACGACCAACGTATCAAGGACATCACAGTGCTCCCTCCTCCCGAACATTTGATTCGCTTTTTCCCGATTCAGGGCACGCCCGTCGAGAAGCTGATTACCAAAACCCGTAAGGCCATCCACGCCATCATGCATGGGTCTGACGACCGTTTGCTGGTTGTGGTCGGCCCTTGCTCGATCCATGACCCTGCCGCCGCGATTGACTACGCGCGTCGCTTGCAGCCCCTGCGTGAGAAGTACGCTGACACATTGGAAATCGTCATGCGTGTGTACTTTGAAAAACCACGCACAACCGTGGGTTGGAAGGGTTTGATCAACGATCCGTACTTGGACGAGAGCTTTCGCATCGACGAAGGTCTGCGCATTGCGCGTCAGCTGCTGATTGAAATCAACCGCCTTGGACTGCCTGCTGGTAGCGAATTCTTGGATGCCATCAGCCCGCAATACATTGGCGACCTGATTTCGTGGGGCGCGATTGGTGCGCGAACAACCGAGAGTCAAGTGCACCGCGAATTGGCCTCTGGCATTTCAGCGCCGATTGGTTTTAAAAACGGCACCGATGGCAACATCAAAATCGCCACGGACGCAATTCAAGCGGCCGCGGGTGCCCACCACTTCTTGTCGATTCACAAAAACGGCCAGGTGGCGATTGTCCAAACCAAGGGCAACAAAGACTGTCACGTCATTTTGCGCGGCGGTAAAGCGCCAAACTATGACGCAGCCAGCGTGACGGCCGCGTGTGAAGAGCTGGAGAAAGCCAAGTTGCCAGCGACATTGATGGTGGATTGCAGCCATGCCAACAGCAGCAAACAGCATGAGCGTCAGCTGGTGGTGGCGCGTGACATTGCTGATCAAATCAGCGACGGCTCCAACCAAGTGTTCGGCGTGATGATTGAGAGCCACATTCACGGCGGTGCGCAGAAGTTCACGCCCGGCAAAGACGATGTTTCTCAGCTGGAATACGGCAAGAGCATCACGGACGCCTGTTTGGATTGGAATGACTCTGTGGCCGCTTTGGACGTTTTGTCTGAGGCTGTGGCGGCGCGTCGCAAGCGTTCGTGATTCTTGGTTAAGCCAAGTCAGGTGCTGGCCGCTCTGTGTGCGTGCGAGCCAAGCCCTACGAACTAAGACTAAAAGCCGCCAACAACTTAGCGTGAATCCCGCCAAACCCACCATTGCTCATGCACAGCACATGGTCACCTGCTTGTGCAGCGGCCACCACTTGCGCAATGACTTGATCCACCGAGCCAGCCACGCAAGCCCTCGTACCCATTGGCGACAAAGCCTCGGTAGCATCCCAGTCCAAGCCGCCTGAGTGACAAAACGCCAAGTCGGCATCTTCCAAACTCCACGGTAGTTGCGACTTCATTGTGCCCAGCTTCATCGTGTTGCTGCGTGGCTCAAACACCGCCAAGATGCGGGCGTTTGGTCCTACCTTGCGGCGCAGTCCATCGATCGTGGTGCGAATCGCGGTGGGGTGGTGTGCAAAGTCGTCGTACACGGTGATGTCGCCTCCAGCGCGCGTCACGGTGCCGCGCACTTCCATGCGGCGGCGCACGTTTTGAAACTCGGTCAATGAAGCCGCTGCTTGCGCAGGTGACACGCCCAAGTGCTCGGCTGCAGCAATGGCTGCCAAGGCGTTGAGTTGGTTGTGTACGCCGGTGATATCCCATTGCACGCGACCTACTTCTTTGCCGTGATGCAGGACCCCAAAGTGATCGGGTTCGCCTTGCACAGACCAGCCGCCTAGGCCATGCGCGTTGCTGCTAACACCAAACTTGGCCACGCCGCTCCAGCAGCCTTGGTCCAACACCCGTTGCAAGCTTTCTTCATCTGCGTTCACCACCACGCGACCGCTGCCGGGCACGGTGCGTACCAAGTGGTGGAACTGACGTTCAATGGCGGCGAGGTTGTCGAAGATGTCGGCGTGGTCAAACTCGAGGTTGTTCAAGATCGCCGTGCGGGGGTGGTAGTGCACAAACTTACTGCGTTTGTCAAAGAAAGCGGTGTCGTACTCATCCGCCTCAATGACGAAAGGCGTGCGTTTGTGTGCAGCCACGTCGGAGGCGTTACTCAAGCGGCCCAAGCGTGCAGACACACCAAAGTTCATGGGCACACCGCCTACTAAGAAGCCTGGCTCCAAGCCTGCGGCTTGAAGAATCCAAACCAGCATGGCGGTGGTGGTTGTTTTTCCGTGTGTGCCAGCGACGGCCAGCACGTGACGGGGTTGGCTCGGGTGGTGCAACACGTGTTCAGCCAGCCATTGCGGCCCGCTGGTGTAGGTGGCGCCGCTTTCCAGAATGGCTTCCATCAACGGGAATTTGGGCGATCCATCGGCCAAGCGGGCGCGGGACACCACGTTGCCAATCACGTACACGTCTGGAGCGAGGCGCATTTGGTCAGCGCCAAAGCCTTCGATCAATTCGATGCCAAGGCTGCGCAGTTGGTCGCTCATCGGAGGGTAGACGCCCGCATCGCAACCGGTAACTTTGTGACCCGCTTCACGCGCCAACGCAGCAAGTCCACCCATGAACGTGCCGCAAATTCCCAAAATATGTATATGCATCCGCCCATTTTAGAAGGGTGTATCTGGTTGGTCTGAGCAAGCGTTTCTCTAGTGGCTGACAATCACGTCTATATGAATACGGTTCAAGAAGAAATTGCAGCGACCGCAGCGCGCATGGTGGTCGAAGATGGGTTGGAATACGGCCCTGCCAAACGCCGCGCAGTCAAGCAATTGGGTTTGACTGCGCGCGCCCAGTTGCCCAACAACGACCAAGTTGAAGATGCAGTCCGTGAGTATTTAGAGCTTTTCTGTGCCGACACTCAACCCGCCGAGTTGGCGGCGTTGCGCGAATTGGCTGTGGTCTGGATGGCGCGTATGGCGGCTTTCAGACCCCATTTGGGTGGCTCTGTGTGGCGGGGAACTGCCACGGCGTTGTCTGATATTTATCTGCAGTTGTTTTGTGATGATTCAAAATCAGCAGAAATCAGCCTCATTGACCATGATGTACGCTACGAGGTGAGCACCGTGCGGGGGTTCCAAGGAGGGGATGTGGATGTCTTGAGCGTGCTGTGCACCTGTCCTGGTTTTGCGCAAAGGGTGTTGGTCCATTTGATGATTTACGACTTGGATGATCTTCGTGGCGCCTTGAAACCGGACAGTCAGGGTAGATCGCAACGCGGGGATTTATCTGCATTACGCAACTTAATCAAAGGGGTTGAATGACATTTAATGTAAATAAGCGTGCAGCCATGTATGCCGGCGTGGCCGCATTGGCTGCATTGGCAGGCATTGGCGTCGCTTGGAAGCGTGGGGATGTGGATGCCTTTTCAGCTGAGGCGATGCAAGCGCTGTGGGCGACGGAATTCGACACGCCAAATGGCGAGTTGCTGCGCATGTCTGACTTTCAAGGCCGCCCGTTGGTTATCAACTTCTGGGCCACTTGGTGTACCCCTTGCATTGAGGAAATGCCTTTAATTGATGCCTTTTACCGTCAAAATAAGTCAAGTGACTGGCAAGTTGTCGGCTTAGCGATTGATCAACCCAGCCGAGTGCGTCAATTTTTGCATCAGTTTCCGGTGGCATACCCAGTTGCTTTGGCAGGAATGACGGGCACAGAGCTGGGCCGGCAATTGGGAAATGATGTGGGGGGGCTGCCGTTCACGGTGGTTTTGGATGGCCATGCGCGTCTGATTCACAGAAAAGTAGGTAAATTGAATGAAGTTGAGATCAGAAACTGGGCGGCCTGACCTTTATTTCCTACGATTGGTCTGTAAATTGGTGTAAATTAGAGGCTTATTTACAACAAATAAGGTGTACTTATGGATTTGCGAAAACTCAAGACGTTGATTGACCTGGTCTCCGACTCCAATGTGTCAGAACTCGAAATTACCGAGGCTGAAGGCACGGTCCGTATCGTCAAGAGTGCACCAGCGCCTGTGGCCATGGTGACGCAAATGGCCGCACCTGTTGCGGTGGCTGCCCCTGCGCCTGTGGTTGCCGCACCTGTCGTGGAAGCTGTGCCTGTGGGCCACACGGTCAAGTCGCCGATGGTGGGGACGTTCTACCGTTCCTCTAGCCCTGGTGCGAAGTCCTTCGCTGAAGTGGGTCAACAAGTCAAAGAAGGTGACACCATTTGCATCATTGAAGCCATGAAGATCTTGAACGAGATAGAGGCAGACAAGTCAGGCACCATCACCCAAATTTTGGCTGTGGACGGCCAGGCTGTGGAATACGGCGCACCCCTGCTCATCATCGAATAACAGGCGGGCTTTCATGTTTAAAAAAATCCTGATCGCCAATCGTGGCGAAATCGCCTTGCGCATTCAACGCGCCTGCCGCGAACTGGGTGTCAAAGCGGTGATGGTGTATTCCGAAGCCGACCGCGAAGCCAAGTACATCAAGTTGGCAGACGAGGCTGTGTGTATCGGTCCAGCCGCGTCTCCCCTGAGCTATCTCAACATGCCCGCCATCATTGCGGCGGCGGAAGTGACAGACTCTGAAGCCATTCACCCTGGCTACGGTTTCATGAGCGAAAACGCTGATTTTGCCGAACGCGTTGAAAAAAGTGGTTTCCAATTCATTGGCCCCACCGCTGAATCGATTCGCATGATGGGCGACAAGGTGTCGGCCAAACAAGCCATGATCAAAGCGGGCGTTCCTTGCGTGCCTGGCTCTGAGGGCGAGTTGCCGGACGATCCAGTCGCCATCAAACGCATTGCTAAGAGCGTGGGCTACCCCGTGATCATCAAAGCCGCAGGCGGTGGTGGTGGTCGTGGCATGCGTGTGGTGCATACCGAAGCTGCCTTGATCAATGCCGTAGCGATGACCAAGGCTGAGGCCGGATCTATCTTTGGCAACCCAGCGGTGTACATGGAGAAGTACCTCCAGAACCCACGGCATATTGAAATTCAAATCTTGGCTGACAAGCATAAGAATGCCGTTTATCTGGGCGAGCGTGATTGTTCGATGCAACGTCGTCACCAAAAAGTGATTGAAGAAGCGCCGGCACCAGGCATTCCCCGCAAATTGATCGAGAAGATTGGTGAGCGTTGTGCGGCAGCCTGTAAACGGATTAACTACCGCGGTGCGGGCACGTTTGAGTTCTTGTATGAGAACGGCGAGTTCTATTTCATTGAGATGAACACCCGTGTACAGGTCGAACATCCCGTGACCGAGTACATCACCGGCATCGACATCGTGAAGACACAAATCATGGTGGCGGCTGGCCTTAAGTTGCCTTTCACGCAACGCGACGTTCAAGTGCGTGGTCATTCGTTTGAATGCCGTATCAATGCAGAAGATCCGTTCAAGTTCACCCCGTCGCCTGGCCGCATCACCATGTGGCACGCGCCCGGCGGTCCTGGTGTGCGTGTGGACTCACACATTTACACCAACTACTACGTGCCACCAAATTACGATTCGATGATTGGCAAGATCATCACGCATGGTGACACGCGCGACGAAGCTTTGGCACGCATGCGTACGGCCTTGGCCGAGACCGTTGTGGAAGGTATCAATACCAACATTCCACTGCATCGCGAGTTGATGGTGGACGCCAAGTTCATCGCCGGTGGCACCAACATCCATTACTTGGAAGAGTGGCTCGCTGCTCACAAGCGCTGATGTTTGAACTGCGACTGATGTGCCCCGAAGACAGCGTTGAAGCTGTTTGCGAGGCATTGGATGCACTTGACGCGTTGAGTGTGTCCGTCGAAGACGCGGATGCACAAACCGATGCTGAGCAAGCTTTGTTTGGCGAGCCCGGCATGCCCCCGCCTAAAGAAGGTTGGAAGCGTTCACGCATCGTGGCCTTGTTTGCGGAGCAAACCGTGGCGCAAGACGCATCGCACTTGCTGACGTTGCAAGACTTTTTTGCGACCAGCGACGTGTTGGGGATTCAACCCGTGGCGGATCAAGATTGGGTGCGGTTGACGCAGTCGCAATTTACACCGGTAGAGATTACGCCTGAGTTTTGGATTGTTCCCACTTGGCACGAGCCGCCGGCACAAGCCAAGCAAGTCATCCGCCTCGATCCCGGTCTGGCATTTGGCACGGGGACGCACCCCACCACCCGCATGTGTTTGCGTTGGATTGCCACCCACGATGTGCGAAACCAACGCGTACTCGATTACGGTTGTGGCTCTGGCATCTTGGCGATTGGCGCAGCGATGCATGGCGCGGTCACGGTTGATGCTGTGGACATTGATACGGCTGCAGTGACCGCGACCGTCCTCAATGCCGATGCCAACAACGTGCGTCTCAATGCGGGCTTGCCTGACAAAGCGACAGGGCACTACCAAACGGTGCTGGCCAATATATTGGCGACACCCTTGAAAGTTCTGGCACCGCTGTTGCGCGGTCATGTGGATGCTGGCGGACACTTGGTGTTAGCGGGTATCCTTGAGCGACAAGCCCAGGAGCTCAAAGACGCGTATGCGCCGTATTGCACTTTGCAAGTGAGCGACTCTGAAGATGGCTGGATTTTGATGACCGCCCACTGCTGATGAAAATCACCCACTGCCCCCAATGCGAGACCGCCTTCAAGGTATCGCCCCAACAGCTTGAGCTGGCCAAAGGGTGGGTGCGGTGCGGTCGGTGTTCGCATGTGTTTGAGGCGCATCTCTATTTTGAGGCTACACCTCAGACGGCGCCTGTACCAACCCCGAGTGCAGATGCACCGGCTTTGTTCAGAGCCGCCATGTCAGCAGTTTCTGCGGGCCGTGAAAGCACCCCCAAGTTGGAAATGATGCCTCGTCAACAGCCACGCTTGTGGACTTGGGTTGCGGGCGTCGTCTTGTTGACGTTGTGCTTGCTTTGGCAGTTGCTGATATTGCAACGCCATTGGCTAGCGGCGCAAGAGCCGGCACTGCGCCCTGTGTTGTCCGCTTTGTGTGGTTGCGAAGTCACTTGGCCCCGCGAGCCAGAAGCGGTGCTGATTGAAAGCAGTAGCTTTACCGAAAACCCAGACGGTGGCTATCTTGTGAAGTTGCGTTTGAAAAACACGCAACACCATCCGGTGGCGATGCCTGCTTTGGAATTGAGCCTCATTGACTTGCAAGATCAAGTCTTGGTGCGCCGTGTGTTCACGGTTGATGACTTGTCTGCCAAAGACCACGTACCGGCCTTGAGGGATGTACGTTTGACCTTGAACTTTGAGCTGGACGATACGGTGAGCAAGCGCATCACTGGTTTCCGTGCCCTCGTTTTTTACCCTTAATTTCTAGAAAGTTTTCCTATGGCATCGCTGATTTGCGGCTCGCTCGCGTTCGACACCATCATGGACTTTGAAGGTCGATTTGCGGAGCAGATCTTGCCTGATCAGCTGCACATCTTGAACGTCTCGTTCTTAGTCCCAGCGTTACGCCGCGACTTTGGTGGATGTGCAGGCAACATTGCGTTCAGTTTGAAAGCGCTAGGCGGTACGCCTTTGCCGATGGCGACCTTAGGGACTGATGCCTCTGACTATCTCCACCGTTTGACGAGTCTGGGCATCTCGACCGAGTACGTGCGCCAAGTGCAAGACACGTACACCGCGCAAGCCATGATCATGACCGATCATGACAACAACCAAATCACGGCCTTTCACCCTGGGGCGATGATGCAAGCGCACATCACGAAGATTGAAAAACGATCAGATATCAACCTTGGCATCATCTCGCCAGATGGGCGCGACGCCATGCTTCAGCATGCTGAGCAATTCAATGCAGCTGACATTCCGTTCGTCTTCGATCCAGGTCAAGGTTTGCCGATGTTTGACGGTGCCGATTTGGCGCGCTTTATTGACCAAGCCACGTGGGTAACGGTGAATGACTACGAAGGCAAGATGTTGAGCGACCGTACGGGCATGACCCATGCAGACATTTCACGTCGCGTACAAGGCTTGGTCGTTACCTTGGGCGCTGAAGGTTGTGAGGTGTGGGTAGACGGTCAGAAAACTCTGGTGCCGCCTGTTAAAGCGACTGCCGTTGTGGATCCGACGGGTTGTGGCGATGCATGGCGCGGTGCCTTGTTGTTTGGTTTAGAGCAAGGATGGTCACTCGCGAAATGCGCGGCATTGGGCAACCAAGTAGGTGCGCTCAAGATTGCTCAGCGTGGGCCCCAGAACTACAACGTCGACGGGTTGGTCATCGCTTAAAGGGGCTTGCGCCTTGAGCGTTTTATTTTTCTAAAGCCGACCAGTTGGCTTTGGCGCAAACAGCTGCACTGACCCGCAGCTGTTTTCTTTTGGATGCTTGACCTCGGATCAGTTCAACATTTCGTTTGGCGAGCCCCAATTCGTCTGCCAACCAAGCCATGAGCGCTACGTTGGCTTTCCCATCGACAGGAGGCGCATGCAGGCGCACACGTAATGCCCCGTCATGCAAGCCATCGGCTTGTGTGCGCGAGGCGTTGGGGATGACGTGAATATCCACGATCACGTCGCCTGTTTTTTCAAGACGGAGATAAGGAACGTCAGGTAGCGTCATAGAGGGGTGAAGAAAAAGCCCGAGGCCTTGCGGCATCGGGCTTGAGCTAACGGTAAACCGCAGCCTTGATCAGTGAAGATTAAGGCTTGCTTGCTGTTGGGAAAGGCCAAGCAGCTTGCGGGTTCAGCGTTGTCTGTGCGCGGGCAGCGGGTGCATTCGCAGCTTTCTTTGCAGCAGGCTTTTTAGCGGCTTTTTTAGCAGCTGGTTTTTTGGCAGCAGGCTTTTTAGCCGCTGTTTTCTTAGCTACTTTTTTAGCAGCAGCTTTCTTTGCAGCAGGCTTTTTAGCAGCGGCTTTTTTGGCAGCAGGCTTCTTAGCCGCTACTTTTTTAGCTACTGGCTTTTTAGCTGCAACTTTTTTGGCAGCAGGCTTTTTAGCCGCTACTTTTTTAGCTGCTGGCTTCTTAGCCGCTACTTTTTTAGCTGCTGGCTTTTTAGCCGCGACTTTTTTAGCTGCTGGCTTTTTGGCCGCGACAGCTTTCTTTGCAGGGGCCTTTTTAGCGGCCGGTTTTTTTGCAGTTGCCATTTCTGTTCTCCTAGATCGAATTTAGATCATTGGGTGAAAAACACTTTGCACTGGTTTTTGTGCGCAAAGCGATTCATGGCGCTGGACCCGGGTCCAACCCCATGAACAGGGTGCGTCCACCACAACATCTCGAGAGCGGATGTTTGTTGGCGTGGTGAACAAATGAGGTGACATGTGTGTGTTTAAGCCATCAATCCCAAGACAGAGCACCACCAGATTGGTACTCAATGACTCGGGTTTCAAAGAAGTTACGTTCTTTTTTGAGGTCGATCATCTCGCTCATCCAAGGGAACGGATTTTCTTCGTTGGGGAACAGGGCTTCCAAACCGATTTGTGTCGCGCGGCGGTTGGCGATGTAGCGCAAGTAACCTTTGAACATCGATGCATTCAAGCCCAGCACGCCACGTGGCATGGTGTCTTCTGCATATCGGTATTCGAGCTCAACGGCGTGCATGAACAGCGCTTTGATCTCTTCTTTGAACTCGAGTGTCCACAGATGCGGATTTTCGAGCTTGATCTGATTGATCAAGTCGATGCCAAAGTTGCAGTGCATGGATTCGTCACGCAAGATGTATTGGTACTGCTCGGCAGCGCCCGTCATCTTGTTTTGGCGACCTAGGGCCAAGATTTGTGTGAAGCCCACGTAGAAGAACAAGCCTTCCATCAAGCAAGCGAACACGATCAATGATTTCAGAAGCGTTTGGTCTGCTTCTGGCGTGCCAGTCACGAAGTGGGGGTCCATGATCGCGTCAATGAACGGAATCAAGAACTCGTCTTTGTCTCGGATCGATTTGACTTCGTGGTACGCGTTGAAAATTTCAGACTCGTCCAAGCCTAACGATTCAACGATGTACTGGTAGGCGTGTGTGTGGATCGCTTCTTCAAATGCCTGGCGCAGCAAGAACTGGCGGCACTCAGGTGCGGTGATGTGGCGGTAGGTGCCCAACACGATGTTATTGGCTGCCAATGAATCGGCGGTCACGAAAAAGCCAAGGTTACGTTTGATCAAACGACGCTCGTCTTCCGTCAAGCCATTGGGGTCTTTCCACAACGCAATGTCACGGGTCATGTTCACTTCTTGCGGCATCCAGTGGTTGGCGCAGGTTGCAAGGTATTTTTCCCAAGCCCATTTGTATTTGAATGGCACCAATTGGT
>CAIODK010000114.1 GCA_903856995.1 uncultured Burkholderiales bacterium | reverse complement strand
GGTACGCGCGGTGCGGCGCATGCCCATGTCTGCCGCACCGTGGCCCGACGCGCCGAACGTGCGGTGGTGGCCTTAGGTAACGAAGAGGCTATTGGCGAAGCACCCCGCCAATACCTTAATCGATTGAGCGACCTCATGTTCGTCTTGGCCCGCGTTCTCAACCGCTTGAATGGTGGCGATGATGCGTACTGGAAAAGCGAGCGCTTGAAACGCAACGAGGACTGATCGGTGATGTCGTCCTTAGATTAGGATTAATAAGAAGGGCAGAAGCTTTTTTGTCCCTAAGCACCGCAGGCTCGAATGACGCAATTTTTGGCATCGGATCTAGAACACACGCGGCAACGCCAGCGTGATGCACATGAGGCGCATCCGTACCCTAGCGAGGCCGAGCGACGGCATGACGTGCTCTCGCTCAAAGCGTTTGTGAGCGACAACATCGAAGCGATCGCCGAGGCCATCGACGCAGACTACGGTCATCGGTCACGCCACGAAACCCTGTTCGCTGAAGTGGTGCCCGTGATTCAGGGCTTGGACCACACGCTCAAGCACCTCAAGCGGTGGATGCGGCCACAAAAACGCAGCGTGGATTGGTTGAATTTTTTTGGCGCAAAAAACCGTGTGCTGCCCCAACCGCTGGGTGTCGTAGGCGTGATCGTGCCTTGGAATTTTCCAATCAATCTGAGCTTTTTGGTGCTGGTCGATGCGTTTGCCGCCGGCAACCGCGCGATGGTGAAGATGTCCGAAAACTCCCGTCATTTAACGCGTTTGTTGATGGATTTGGCGCCACGCTATTTCAGCGAAGACAAGTTGGTGTTCATTGAAGAAACAGGAGGCGTGGGCATCGCGTTTTCGCAGCTCAAGTTTGATCACTTGGTGTTCACGGGTTCCACAGAAACGGGCAAGGCGGTAATGGCCGCCGCCGCACTAAATCTGTGCCCCGTCACGTTGGAGTTGGGCGGTAAATCTCCCGCGGTGGTGTGCGATGACTTTGACCTGCGCACGGCAGCAGAGCGCATCTGGTTTGCCAAGTGCTTCAACGCGGGCCAAATTTGCACGAATGTGGACCATGTGTATTTACCGCATCAACAGGTGGCTGCCTTTGTTGAAATTTCGACAGCCATCGTGCAACAACGGTTCAGCAGTTTGGAGAGCCCAGACTATTCCACCATCATTGACCAACGCGCATTCGATCGCTTGGTGAATGCTTTGCAAGATGCGCAGGCGATGGGGGCCACGCTTGTGCCATTGCTGAAAGGGGAGCCCTGGAATTCGGACACTCGCAAAATCGCTCCGCATCTGGTGTTGAACATGCCGCAAGGCTGCGCCTTACAAACGCGAGAAATTTTTGGCCCTGTGTTGCCAGTGATTGGCTATTCAGCCTTGGATGACGTGATCAAGCAAATCAACCAAGCCCCGCACCCATTGGCTTTTTATCCATTCAGTCGGGATAAGAAACGGGTCGATCAATTGATCATGCGCGTGCCCTCTGGCGGCGTTGCTGTGAACGATGCGCTGTTTCATGCGGCCCAGCACGGCCTGCCATTTGGTGGCGTGGGTGAGAGCGGCATGGGTCACTACCATGGCTACGAAGGGTTCGTGACCTTCTCCAAAATGCGCCCTATTTTTTACCAAACACGTGTCAGTGGCATGCGTTTGATGTGGCCGCCTTATGGCAAGCTTGCCAGCAAATACCTAGGTTTTCTTCTCAAATGAAACGTCGCGATTTCCATCATCTATTACAACGCAGCGCCGTGGCGCTCGCCCTATCGCCGTGGTTGACTGCCGTGGCTGTTCCCGCCAACAAGCCTCGCGCATGGCGCAGCAACCCCTTCGCGTTGGGCGTGGCCAGTGGCCGGCCGCGAGCAGAGTCGGTGGTGTTGTGGACGCGCGTGGTGTTCAGTGAGGAAGACAAAGCCTTGGGCGATGAGGCCTTGGTAGTACAGGTGGAGGTGTTCACCGATGCGGCCCTCAAGCAGCGGGCGCAAAAAGTCGAGCTCGCGACGGACGCAACACGCGGTCATAGCGTGCACCTGCATTTGCAGCACCTGCAACCCAGCACAGATTACTGGTATCGCTTTCGCCAAGGGGATGCTCAAAGCACCGTGGGGCATACACGCACCGCACCTGCGCCAAACGCCGACGTGCGCCAGCTGCGTTTGGCGTTGTCCTCTTGCCAGCACTACGAGCAAGGACAGTTCATTGCGCACGCAGAGATTGCCAAAGAAAAACTCGACTTCGTGCTGTTTTTGGGCGACTACATCTACGAGAGTAGCAACGTGCAATACGCCATACGTAAACACAGTGGCGAAGAGGCCAAGACGCTGACGCAATACCGCTCTCGCTATGAGCAATACAAGCGTGACCCGATGTTGCAAGCCGCCCATGCCGCGCACCCTTGGGTGCTGATGTGGGACGACCACGAGGTGGTCAACGACTACGCCAACGACCAAGATCGCCAACACACAGACCCGCAGCAAGTGCTCCTGCGCAGAGCGGCGGCGTACCAAGCTTATTTCGAACACCAGCCGGTGTTGCTTGGACCCGATGCGAGCAACCCCGCCAACATGCGTTTGTATGACCAGCTCAGCTGGGGCAAGCTGGCCGATGTGTGGACGCTCGATTGCCGTCAATACCGCAGCGCACAAGCGTGTCGCGACCCCGTGCGTGGGGGCGGCCGCATGGTGATGCAGTGTGATGAGCTGAGCGACCCCAGTCGTAGCATGTTGGGTTACGAGCAAGAGCGTTGGCTAAGCGAGAGTTTGAGTGTGTCCAAACGCCAATGGAAACTGGTGGCGCAAGCCACACAAATCAGCTCGACCAGCATTCCCGCGCCTGCAGGCCGGGCCTATTGGAACGATGCGTGGGACGGCTACCCCGAAGCCCGTAAGCGGTTGCTGCAAACGGTGGTCGATGCGAAGCTGCAAAACGTGGTCACCCTGGGTGGTGATGTGCATTGCAACGTGGCGGCCAACTTGCGTCTCGAACCCAACAACCCACAGTCACCGATTGTGGCGAGCGAGTTTGTCACCACCTCGATCACCTCACGCGGGTTGGGCGACAAGCCCGCCGCCGTGATCCGTGATAGCAATGCCGACTTGCTGCATTTCCGGTCCGACGAGCGTGGCTACAGCCTCATCACCGTCACGCACAACGACGTGCGTTGCGACTTTAGAACCACCAAGTTTCCAGCGGGCTCAGAGGTCAGCTTGAAAACGCAGGCGAGTTATGTGGTGAAACGTGGCAAAGCCGGACCGCAACTTATTTGATACAGGGCGATGAACACACCTAACCCCACCCCACGCAGCTGGTATGACCAACATGTGTTGCCCTACCTGTTAGACGTCGCCTGCGGTTTACCGATGATTCAAAGCCAAAGGCGCAAGGTGGTACCTACCGCGGCGGGGCGTGTGCTGGAAGTGGGCATTGGCACGGGTTTGAATTTACCGTTTTACGACCGACACAAAGTGCAAAGTTTGGTCGGCATTGACCCCGCCGAACACATGCACGCATTGGCCCAACGGCGCAGCGAACGTGCGGGCATACCCGTGCAGCTGGTGCCCTTGTCTGCAGAAGCGTTGCCGCTTGAATCGGCCTCGTTCGATTGCGTGGTGTGCACCTACACACTGTGCTCTATCGATGACCCGTTTGCCGCGTTGCGCGAAATACGACGGGTGCTCAAACCCAATGGCCGATTGCTGTTTGCCGAGCACGGTCTTGCGCCCGATGCGTCGGTAGCACGTTGGCAAATTCGCATCGAACCCTATTGGCGAAAGTTCGCTGGCGGCTGTCGCTTAACCCGCGATGTGCCCGAGTTGTTAGGGGATGCAGGTTTTCAAAGCGATGGCGATGCCGCCTATGTCGCGTGGCCCAAGTTCTTGGGCTACAACTATTGGGGTGTCGCGACGGTGGTGTGATTCGGCATGATTTGCCCGCGATCCAGCGTATAGCTGCGGTCGCTCACCCAACCGGCAAAGTGCGTGTTTTGCTCAGACAGCAACACGCTGACGCCTTGACGTTTGAGTGTCAAAACCATCTCGGCCATTTGTTCCACGATGACGGGGGCCACACCCTCGGAGGGCTCGTCGAGTAGCACCATGGTGGGGTTGCTCATCAGCGTGCGTGCCACCGTGAGCATTTGCTGCTCACCGCCGCTCATGTGGCTGGCGCGACGGTGTTGCATGTCGGCAAGGTTAGGAAAGAGCGTCCAAATTTGCGCCAGCGTCCAAGACGGTGCAACGCGGCCATCTGCAAACTGGTGCGCGGCTTGCACGCCAATTTGCAAGTTTTCCAACACTGTGAGGTCGGTGAAGATGCGTCGGTCTTCGGGCACATAGCCCAACCCCAAACGTGCCACTTGGAAGGGCTCGGCATTGGAAATATCGTGGCCCGCAAATACCACGCAGCCCGTGCGACGTGGCATGAGGCCCATGATGGCTTTGAGTGTGCTGGATTTGCCCGCCCCGTTTCGACCGAGGAGCGCGACCACTTCGCCGCGCTGCACATGCAGCTGCGCATTGAACAACACGTGTGCCGCGCCGTACCAGGCGTTGAGATCGGTCACCGTGAGCAAAGGGGTGTCTGCTGATGTGTTTGTCTGAGTCATGGGGTGACCTCTGCATGGCCCATGCCAAAGTACACCGCTTGCACGTGCGGGTCCGACTGCACTTGCGTGGGCGTGCCTTGGGCGATGAGCGCGCCACGCGCCATCACGAGCACGCGGTCGGCGTGCGCAAACACCACGTCCATGCTGTGCTCGGTGAACAGCACCGCCACGCCGCGTTGGTTCACCAAACTGCGGGTGAGCGCCATCAGAGCGTGGCGTTCATCTGGGGCCATGCCTGCGGTGGGTTCGTCCATCAGGAGTAAGCGCGGCTGGTTGGCCAATGCCATGGCCAACTCAAGCCGCTTCACATCGCCATAGGCGAGGGCGCTGCACGCGCGGTTGGCTTGGGCGTCGAGTTGCACTTGCGCGAGCAATTGCAGCACGGCGTCGCGTCGGTAGTGGGTGGCACGACGCCAAGGCGAAAACGATTGACCATCGGCAGACAGCAACGCCATTTGCACGTTCTCGGCCACGGTGAGTGTGGCAAAGGTTTGTGCAATTTGAAAAGTGCGACTCACGCCCATGTGCCAAAGTTCGTGCGGTTGGCGGCCTAGCAGTGACACACCATCAAGGGTGATGCTGCCGCTGTCGGGGGTGAGCTGGCCGTTGAGGAGGTTGAAGGTGGTGGACTTGCCCGCGCCATTGGGGCCGATGAGTGCAAGCAACTCACCCGCTTGCAAATTGAACGACACATCGTTGACGGCTTGGTTGCCGCCAAAGGCTTTGTGCAGATGTTGAACGGTGAGCAGGCTCATGCTGATTCATCTCGCACACGTTGCCACAGCGCTTGTAGAGAGCCCGCAATGCCTTGTGGAAAGACCAGCACCAACAGCAACATACTGGCACCCAACACGGCGCGCCAATAGTCGGTGTTGCGGGCCAAGGTGTCTTGCAAGGCGGTGAAAGTGATCGCGCCGACCAGTGGGCCAGCGAGGGTGTGCACGCCGCCCAGCAGCACCATGACCAAGCCATCGACCGACTTACTCACACCCAACACATCGGGCGAAATGCTGCCTTTTGAGAACGCGAAGAGTGCGCCCGCCAAACCTGCAAAACCTGCAGCCAGCACAAAACCCAACCACTGCACACGCGCCACATGGAGGCCCATGGCTTGGGCGCGACCGACCGAGTCGCGGCTGGCGCGCAGTGCGTAGCCCAGTGGTGACATCAACACACGGCGCAGCATGTACACGCTGAGCGCCACCAACCCACACGTGAGCCAGTAATACGCCGCCTTGTCTTGCAACCAAGCGCTGGGCCACACACCCGTGACGCCATTGCTGCCACCTGTGAAGTCGTCCCACTGAAAACAGATGGACCACACAATTTGCGCGAATGCCAAGGTGAGCATGGTCAAGTACACCCCCGACAAACGCACGGCAAACCACGCGATGGGTGCGGCCACCAAGGCGCTGACAAAGGGGGCCAGAAGGAAGGCCACTTCGGTGGGCACACCTGCGCGCAACACCAACAGCGCCGCCGCATAAGCACCCACACCAAAGTAAGCGGCATGACCAAACGAATGCATGCCCGCAGGCCCCATGATGAAGTGCAAACTGGCGGCGAACAAAGCAGCAACAGCCAAGTCAATAGCCAGCACCAAGGTGTAGGGCGAGTCCGCCGTCAACAAAGGCAGTGCCAGCAATGCAGCAATCACGCATAGCCAAAGTCGTTGGGTGGTCGGGCTTCCCAAAGTCCAGGGTGCTTCGGGTTCGCTGACAGCACGGGTCACGCCTTGCGGTTTGCCCAGCAAGCCCCAAGGCCGAACCATCAGCACCACAGCCATTACCAAAAATTCAGCCACAAGAGTGAGTTT
>CAIODK010000113.1 GCA_903856995.1 uncultured Burkholderiales bacterium | reverse complement strand
ATGGTCAACGCAGATGAGATGGATTTGCGCCTGAACCGTCAAGGCCTGCTCAAGTGCCTGCACTTGGCCATGAACCGCGTGGCGGATTTGTCCTGCCTCGCTTCTTAAGACTGCACACATGCAAATCAAGCTCGTCATCCTCGATCGCGATGGCACCATCAATCAAGACAGCGACGACTACGTTAAGTCTGCCGATGAGTGGATCCCTTTGCCCGGCGCACTCGAAGCCATTGCGCGTTTGAACCATGCGGGTTGGCACGTGGTGGTGGCCTCCAACCAATCGGGCCTCGGTCGAGGCTTGTTCGACGTGGCGTCACTCAATGCCATGCACACCAAGATGCACAAGCTCTTGGCGGCGGCAGGTGGGCGCATCGATGCCGTGTTTTATTGCCCGCACAGCCCCGAGGAAGCATGCCAATGCCGAAAGCCATTGCCTGGCTTGTTTGAGCAAATCGGCGAGCGTTATGGCATGGACCTGAAGGGCGTGCACACGGTGGGGGACTCCTTGCGCGATTTGCAAGGGGGGGCTGCCGTGGGTTGCGCCACACACTTGGTGCATACCGGCAAAGGCGAAAAGCTCAAAGGACAGGCTTTGCCCGAAGACTTTCCTGCTGGCACATTGGCCCATGCCGACCTCGCTGCGTTTGCGGATTGGCTCATCACGCAGCCTGACGCGACCTTGAAATCTCACAAAGCAGGGTCAAAAGCATGATCGCCATGATCCGTTCCACGCTCCACATGGCGTTCATGTGCGTCACCATCATTCCCTACACCACCGTCATTCTTTTGGCGCGGTTAATGGGTGCGACGGGTAAGCAGCGCTACGCCATTGCCCAGCGGTGGTTGGCCTTGAGCGTTGATTCGGCCCGCGTCATCATGGGCATCCGTTATGTCATTCATGGGCAAGAAAACTTGCCTGCTGGCGAAACCAGTCCGGCCATTTTGTTGGTCAAACACCAGTCCACGTACGAGACATTTTTGATGCCAGCCATCATGCCGCATCCAATTGCTTATGTGTTCAAACGCGAGCTGTTGTACGTGCCATTTTTCGGGTGGGCCATTGGCCAACTGGAGATGATTCACATTGACCGCAGTCAACGCGCGAGAGCGTTCGCGAAAGTGGTGGAGCAGGGCAAGACACTGCTGGCCAAAGGCGTGTGGGTCATCATGTTCCCAGAGGGCACTCGCATACCGCGCGGTGAGAGCGGCAGCTATAAAAGTGGCGGCACCCGTTTGGCGATTGCCACGGGCGCACCCGTCATTCCCGTCGCCGTCACCTCGGCCAGATGCTGGCCTCGCAAAGCCTTCATCAAACACGCGGGCGTGGTGGATGTGTCCATCGGCAAGCCCATCCCGAGTGAGGGGCGTGATGCCGAAGAGCTGACCCGTGAAGTCGAGCAATGGATTGAGTCTGAAATGCAGCGTCTCGACCCCGAGGCCTACGTCGGCAAGCGCTGAGGCATCACGCATGAGCAGCTTCTTGCAACTCGTGCTCGATATGTTCGATGGGGCTGCGGGCCCAATACCGCGCCGTCACCCCGTCGCCACCCGTTCAAGCCCTCAGGTCTTGCAAGGGCCGCACCAACCGTCTGAACCTTTGGGGCAGGTGTTGCCCAAAGCACATTACGCACACCCGCGTGCCACGCGACGCATTTTGTTGGGCGTGACCGACGTGGCCTACGCCTTTCGCCGCGGCAAGCGACGCACCATTGGCATGGCTGTAGGGCCGGATGGTCTTGAGGTCAGCGCGCCGCGTTGGGTCAGTTTGGCCGACGTTGAATCCGCCCTGCATGAAAAGGCCGATTGGATCGCCCGAAAATTGGTGGAGATGCAAGAGCGTCAGCAGCAACTCGGTGCCGCGCGCATTGTCTGGTGCGATGGTGTGCAACTGCCTTATTTGGGCTTTCCACTGCAGGTGGTGCTCGACTCCACCTGCACTTTGAAAAAGAAGAGCGCGCAGTTTGAGCCCGCGCCAGCGGTGGCTGCCAACGCTGCGCTGCTGCCGCACACCTTGCGCCTCGGGCTGCCTCTGAACGCAGAGCCGCAACAAATCCGCGACGCGGCGCAAGCTTGGCTGATGCGGCAAGCCAAAGCCTTGTTTGTCGAGCGACTCAACCACTTCGCGCCGCAGTTGGGCGTGCAATGGCAGCGTGTGTCGCTCAGCAGCGCTGCCACGCGATGGGGCAGTGCCAGTGCCAATGGCTCGATTCGTCTCAACTGGCGCTTGGTGCACCACAAATGCGAGGTCATTGACTACGTGGTTGCCCATGAACTCAGCCATTTGCGCGTGATGGACCACAGCCCACGCTTTTGGGAAACCGTGCACAGCGTCATGCCCGATTACGACCTGCGACGTCGTGTACTTAAGGATGAACCCTTACCTCCGTGGTCTTGAGTTGGATTTGGTTGATTTCCCCGTCATAATTGACGTTTACGTAAACGT
>CAIODK010000112.1 GCA_903856995.1 uncultured Burkholderiales bacterium | reverse complement strand
TAACCCGACCTACGCCCTCTCAAACCTGAAGTAGGTCGGGTTAGCGAAGGGCGTAACCCGACACAGGTCACCAGCGCCCTGAATCAATGACGGAAGTGCCTGACGCCGCTGAACACCATGGCCACGCCGCGCTCGTCGGCGGCGGCGATCACTTCCTGGTCGCGCATGCTGCCACCGGGCTGAATGACGCAGTTGGCGCCGGCATCGACCACCACGTCCAGGCCGTCACGGAAGGGAAAGAAGGCGTCGCTGGCCACGACCGTGCCCTGCAAGGACAGCCCGGCGTGCTGCGCCTTGATGCTGGCAATGCGCGCCGAGTCCAGCCGGCTCATCTGGCCTGCGCCCACGCCCATGGTCATGCCGTTGGCGCAGAACACGATGGCGTTGGACTTGACGTACTTCGCCACTTTCCAGGCGAACAGCAGGTCCTGCAACTGCTGCGCCGTGGGCTGAACCCGGGTCACGACCTTCAGGTCGGAGAGCGCCAGTTCATGGCTGTCGGCGGTCTGCATCAGCAGGCCTGAACTCACGCGCTTGATGTCGATGGCGTTGCCGCCGCGGCTGCCGTCGGCCGGAAGTTCGATTTGCAGGATGCGCACATTCACCTTGGACTTGAACACCGCCAGCGCCTCGGGCGTGAACGCCGGGGCCATCAGCACTTCGACGAATTGCTTGCTCACGGCTTCGGCAGCTGCTTTGTCCACAGGACGGTTGAAGGCGATGATGCCGCCAAACGCGCTGGTGGGGTCGGTTTGGAAGGCCTTGCTGTAGGCCTCGAGCGGGTTCACACCCACGGCCACGCCGCAAGGGTTGGCGTGTTTGACGATGACACACGCCGCGAACTGTGAAGGGTCGCCGTTGGCTCCCGTGTCAAAGCTCTTCACACATTCCCACGCCGCGTCGGCGTCGGCGATGTTGTTGTAGGACAGCTCCTTGCCTTGCAACTGCACGCCGGTGGCGAGTGAACCCGCAGCCGGAGCCAGGTCGCGGTACCAAGCGGCTTGCTGGTGGCTGTTTTCACCGTAGCGCAGGTCTTGCACTTTGACGTATTGCTCGTTGAACTGGCCGCTGAATTGGGCGCGCTCTGGCACGTATTCTTCGCTCAGTTTTTCGGCTTCAAAGCTCACACTGGAGAGGTAGTTGCTGATCGCGCCGTCGTATTGGCTGATGCGGTTGAACGCAGCCACAGACAACGCAAAGCGCAGCTTGTCGCTCAACTTGCTTTGACCTTGCGCGTGTGATGCTTTGAGTTCGGCGATCACGGCGGGGTATTGGTCCGCGTCGGTCAACACGGCCACGTCTTTCCAGTTCTTGGCGGCAGAGCGCACCATGGCGGGGCCGCCGATGTCGATGTTTTCAATCGCGTCGGCCAGCGTGCAGCCGGGCTTGGCCACAGTGGCTTCAAACGGGTAGAGGTTGACGATGAGCAGATCGATGGTCTCGATGCCATGCGCCTTCAAAGCGGCCATGTGTTCGGGCGTGTCGCGACGCGCCAGCAAACCGCCGTGCACTTTAGGGTGCAGGGTTTTGACGCGGCCGTCGAGCATTTCGGGGAAGCCTGTGACTTCAGCCACTTCAGTGACGGGCAAGCCTTGCTCAGCCAAAAGCTTGGCTGTACCGCCGGTGGAGATGAGGCCCACGCCCAAGGCGTGCAAGTCACGCGCGAGTTCAAGGATGCCAGTTTTGTCAGAGACGGAGATGAGTGCTTTCATGGGGCAGCTTTATTTGATAAGTTTGTGGTCGAGAAGTTTTTTACGCAAGGTGTTGCGATTCAGCCCCAGCCATTCGGCGGCGCGGGATTGGTTGAGGTCGGCGTGTTGCATGACGATTTCAAGCAGCGGTTTTTCCACCACGCGCACCATCATGTCGTGCAAGTTGTCGGGCTCCGTGCCTTTGAGGTCGCGAAAATAGGCCTCGAGGCTGGCACGCACCACCTCTTCAATTTGTTTTTTACTCATGCAAAGCTAACGGTTCAACGGATAAAACAGGTTCGGGCAAGCGCTCATGCGCTTGTCCCAAAACATCGAAGAAAGCAGCCACGGCGCGGTGTTGCGACGCGCTGTCTTCTAGGGTGTTCATGTGTTGGCGAAACGCCTCGCCATCGGGCAAGCTGCGGATGTACCAAGCAATGTGTTTGCGGGCGCTGCGCACACCCGTGCGTTCGCCATACAGGGCGTAGTGGTCGTCGAGGTGCGCCAGCAACAAGCGGCTCACCTCTTGCACCAAGGGTTGCGCCAAATGCTGGCCCGTGGTCAAGTAGTGCGCAATCTCGCGGAATATCCAAGGGCGGCCTTGAGCGGCGCGGCCAATCATCAGCGCATCGGCGCCGGTGTACTTTAAAACTTCTTTGGCCTTCTCGGGCGAGTCAATGTCGCCATTGGCCACCACGGGCACGCGCACGGCTTGCTTCACTGCCGTGATGGTGTCGTATTCGGCCAAACCTTTGTAGCCTTGCTCGCGGGTGCGGCCATGCACGGTGATCATCTGCACACCTGCCGCCTCGGCAGCGCGGGCCAAGGCCACGGCGTTTTTGTGTGCGTTGCACCAGCCGGTGCGCATCTTGAGCGTCACAGGCACGCCGTGGGGCTGCGCTGCATCCACCACCGCTTGCACGATGGACATGGCCAAGGGCTCGTCTTGCATCAAGGCTGAGCCCGCCCATTTGTTGCACACCTTCTTGGCGGGGCAACCCATGTTGATGTCGATGATCTGCGCACCGCGCTCAATGTTGTACACCGCCGCCTCGGCCATCATGGCCGCATCCGTGCCGGCGATTTGCACAGCAATCGGGCCGCTCTCGCCGGTGTGGTCGGCGCGTCGCGAGGTTTTGAGGCTGGTCCACAAATCTTTGCGCGAGGTGACCATCTCGCTCACCGCATAGCCCGCGCCCAACTGCTTGCACAACATGCGAAACGGCCGGTCGGTCACGCCAGCCATCGGCGCGACAAACAGGTTGTTTGTCAGTGTGTAGGGGCCGATGTGCATGGGGAAGTGAAAGTGAGGAGTGCTTAAAAAGGAGGCGCAATTGTACCTGCCCAAAATTTCAGCATATGGTCATTAAATGACCATTTCGTCAGCGTTTGCACAGATTGGTCGGTGCCATCGATACACTCAAACGCATGGAAATTTGGATGCAATCTGTACTCACCGCCTTTGCTTTGCCCGAATTTGGGCTGAGCACGGTGTTTGTGGTGTCGCTGGTGTCGGCCACCCTGCTGCCGCTGGGCTCAGAGCCGGTGGTGTTTGGCTTGGTCAAACTCAACCCCGCGCTGTTTTGGCCCGCCATCTTCGTCGCCACGGCAGGCAACACCGTGGGCGGCGCCATCAGCTGGTGGATGGGCCACGGCGCACACAAGGTGAGCGACAAACTGCGCCACCAAGAAACCTCAGCCCAAGACGCCCGCGCCCTGCGCTGGCTGCACGCCCTAGGTCCCAAAGCCTGCCTACTGAGCTGGCTCCCCGGCGTGGGCGACCCCCTGTGCGCCGTCGCCGGCTGGCTGCGCCTGCCCTTTTGGCCGTGCGTGGTCTACATGGCAGTAGGCAAGTTTGCTAGGTATGTGGTGATGACGGGTGGGTTGCTTTGGGTGTTTCCGCAGCATTGGGGGGTTGGTTAATCAGACCGTCGCCAAACGCCCAACCGTATCTGGATATTTCTCGACAAGGCGAATGAGCAAAGCCGCATGCGTATTAGGTTTAGCCCGCCCCTGCTCCCAGTTCTCAAGCGTGCGCGGCTTGGTTCGCAAGTAACGCGCAAAAACAGCGCGTGACAAATGTAGGCGCTCACGCAGCGCCAGCAGTTCAACCGCCGTAACCTCAGGCGCTGGTTTGTCCTCCACCACATGCGTGCGCAGCGTTTGTTTCGAGCGAATTTTTGATTTAAAAACAATCAATTGATGCCTTTATATGTTAATCTTTCATATGAAAGGATTTATTCATGCAACCCCTTCTCAAAACTACTCCAGATGCAGCCGCCGTGTTGGCCAAAGCCACAGCACGTACAGCCGAGTTTCTGAAGCTCACCAACGCTTCCTTGGCCCGCGTGATTGGGCTGAGCGAGCCCACCATCACCCGCATTCGTGCTGGGCGCGGGATTAACCCCAGTTCTAAAGAGGGCCAGCTTGCCTTGCTGCTGGTGCGGGTGTATCGCTCGCTCGACCCGCTGGTGGGTGGCGACGATGCCAAGCGCATGACGTGGATGCACACGCACAACAAGGCGCTGCAAGGTGTGCCCGCCAAGTTGCTAGAAAGCCCCGAGGGCTTGGTGACCACACTGGCTTACCTAGACGGGATGCGAGCCCCCTCATGACAACCGCGCCCGCGCTGTGGCAAGTTAGCTGGGTGGCCGAACACCACAGCCCGCTGGCCATGGAGGTTTGGCGCGGCGTAGAAACTCAGCACATTGCAGCCACTCTCCGCTTGGTGGACAACAATGCAGAGCAAGATTTACTGGAGTCTTTGCTAGACAGCAGTAAACCGCCCTACCCACCAGAAGCAGATAACTTACCCTATTTGCTAAGTACGCCGTTTCGCTACAAACCACAGCAAGCTTCTCGATTTAGACGCGCACACGAATCTGGACTTTGGTATGGCGCAGCCAGTGTTTATGCCGTATGCGCAGAATTGGCTTATTGGCGAATGCGCTTTGTGCAGGACAGCGAAGGCTTGGTCAAAACACAAGTGATCACGCAACACACATTGTTTCAAGCCACAGTACAGGGCAAGGCTATCGACCTAACCGCGCAACCTTGGATACAAGCACACGCTGTTTGGGCTCATCCCAGTGAGTACGAAAATTCGCACGCATTAGGCGCCTTGATTCGCGAGCAAGACACAGTGCAATGGATACGCTACGAGTCGGTACGAGCCCCTGGCCACTTGTGTGCCGCCGTTTTTAGCCCGTGCGCTTTGCGCATGAACGACCTACGCGAATCAGAACAAAGGTGGTTTTGCAAAACATCCGCACAGCATGTGCTTATGAGCGATGGGGTGCAGAGTTTTGAGTGGGCGGAATAGGCACACGTCTGCATTGCAGCTAAAAATGAGCGTAACGATTTAAGGAGTCAACATGGAAATGCTTACCCACAAGGGATACAACGGTTCAATCGAAACATCCGTGGAAGACTCATCGCCGCAGTGGATGACTATTTAGAAACCTACAAACTCGCAGAATAACTCTCAACAAATACTTGGCGACCTGAACCTGCCAAACGCCCAACAAAAAAGCCGCTCACAGAGCGGCTT
>CAIODK010000111.1 GCA_903856995.1 uncultured Burkholderiales bacterium | reverse complement strand
CTCGGACTTCAATGCCATTCGCATAGCCCTTGGGCTCAATCCAGCCCTCTGGTTGTAATACTTTGCGCATAGGTGTGCCTTCTTAGTTAAGGGTGTGTTGCCATTTGCCGCAAACGGAAACGTTGTAGCTTGCCTGTTTCGGTCCTTGGCAAGGCCGGGATGAATTGAATACGTCGTGGGTATTTGAACGGAGCGATATTTTTTTTGACGAAGTTTTGCAAGGTTTCCACCATATCGGCATCAGCGCTGTATTCGGGTTTGAGTGCCACAAAGGCCATCACGATCTGCCCGCGCTCTGGATCCGCGATGCCCACCACGCCACACTCAGAGACGGCGGGGTGTTGCATCAGAGCCCCCTCGACTTCTGGGCCTGCAATGTTGTAACCCGCAGAGATGATCATGTCGTCGTTGCGCGCCATGTAGCTGAAGTAGCCATCGGCACTCATCACAAAGGTGTCGCCAGGTAGGTTCCAACCTTGTTTCACGTAGTCGGTTTGCCGCGGGTCGCTCAAGTAGCGGCAACCGGTAGGGCCGCGAATCGCCAAGCGTCCGGGTGTGCCTGGAGGGACGGGGTGCATCTCTTCATCAACAATCTGTGCCACATAGCCCGGAACCACTTGACCGATGCTGCCAGGGCGTGCCTGCTTGCCGGCGCTGGCGATGTAGATGTGAATCATCTCCGTACCGCCAATGCCGTCGGTGATTTCGATACCTGTTTGTTGTTTCCACAACTGACGCGTGCTATCTGGCAAAGCCTCTCCCGCAGAAACGGGATGTTGCAAACTGCTCACATCAAAGCCATGCGCCAGCGCTGCCATTTGACGGTAGAAGGTGGGGGCTGTGTAGCACTGCGTCGCTTTGTACTTGGCAATGGTTTGCAGCAAAGTCTCAGGGCTGTGTTTTTCAAGCAAGACTGTGGATGCGCCGTAACGCAAAGGGAATGCCAGCAGACCCCCTAAGCCGAACGTGAACGCAATCGGTGGCGTGCCGCACACCACGTCTTTCGGTGTCATGTGCAGCACGTGGCGTGGAAATAGATCGCACATGGCCATCACATCGCGGTGGAAGTGCATGGTGCCTTTGGGGCTGCCTGTGGTCCCGCTGGTGAAGGCAATCAAACACACGTCATCACGCGTCGTGGGATGCGCTTGAAAGGGCTGCGTGTATTGCGCCATCAAATGTTCTAAACGGTCACCGTGTGCACCGCCAAACGGCATCACGTGTGTGAGGCAAGGGGTATGTTGGGGATGGGTGGCGTCTAAGCAATAGGTCAACTCATCTGCCAAATTGCTAGCGCACAAGGCCGCGCTGACTTGGGCTTTGTCCATGACCGTGTGCAGTTCTGCGGCACGCAACAGCGGCATGGTGGGGACCATTACCAAACCTGCTTTCAAGCCAGCCAAAAAACAAGCCGCCATCATGGGGCTATTGGCGCCGCGTAACAACAAGCGGTTACCGGCAACAAGGCCCATGTCGCGTGTCAGCACAAAGGCAATTTGGTCAACTTTTTGTTGCAGCGTTTGGTAGCTCCAAGTGAATGGGCCGTCCACCGATTGACCATGCAAAGCAGGGTTCGCGGCGCGGCCTTGTGAGATGTGACTGTCCACCAATTCGGAGGTGACGTTGAGAAGTTCTGGGTACTGCAACTCTGGCGCATCAAACAAAAACACAGGCCACTGTTCCGCCGGTGGCAAGTGGTCACGGGCAAACGTGTCCACATGGGAAGAATGTGTCATCGGTTGGGATGTCATAAGTACCTCGTTAGCGTTTGAGTAACTCGCGCCCGATGATGAGTTGTTGCACCTCCGTCGCCCCTTCATAAATTCTGAGGGCTCGAATTTCTCGGTACAAGGACTCCACGATGCAACCCTTTTTCACACCCATGCCGCCGTGCAGTTGCACCGCCATGTCGATGATGCGTTGCGCATTTTCGGTCGCCGTCAATTTAGCCATCGCGGCCTCTTGGGTGATGCGTTGCCCTTGGTCTCGCAACCAAGCCGCACGGTAGGTGAGCAGGCTGGCTGCATCCAAAAGCGTGACCATCTCCGCCAGCTTGGTTTGGGTGATTTGAAAATCTGCCAAGGTGTGCCCAAACATGGGCCGTTGCTTGACCCATTGCACAGACTCATCCAGCGCGCGACGGGCAAAGCCTAGCGCGGCAGCGGCCACCGAGGTACGGAACACATCCAAGGTAGCCATGGCGACTTTGAACCCCGCCCCGCTTTCACCAATGCGCTGCGTTACGGGAACGCGTACTTGGTTAAAACGCAAACGTGCCAGTGGGTGAGGGGCGATGACTTCGATGCGCTCGGCTATCTCTAGCCCGGGTGTATCCGCATCCACGATGAAGGCGCTGATGCCTTTTGCGCCAGGCGCCTCATCGGTGCGGGCGAACAGCACATAGAAATCGGCAATCCCGCCGTTGGATATCCACGTCTTTTCACCATTCAAGATGTAGTGATCGCCTGCCAGCGTCGCGCTGCACCGCATGGCTGCCACGTCCGATCCCGCGTCTGGCTCGCTCAAAGCAAATGCCGCGATGGCTTGGCCGGTTGCCACCCGTGGCAGGTAACGTTTCTTTTGTGCCTCCGAGCCAAATAGGCTGATGGCACCCGACCCGAGTCCCTGCATGGCGAAACTGAAGTCCGCCAAGCCGTGGTGCCATGCCAGTTCTTCACGCAACAAACAAATGCTGCGTGTGTCCATGGTGTCGTTCAAGCCGCCATACGTTTTGCCAGCCACGGCATGTCGCAACCAACCTGCTTGGCCTAAGTCATGCACCCATTGTTTGCAAGCGGCATCGACTGACGCTTCGTCGGTGTGTTCGTGTCGTATGTGTGCGCCCGCCCATACCTGTAAGTCGCGTTTGAGATGGCGATGCACATCGTCAAAGAAAGGCCAATCCAGTTGGGCTGGCCAGGCGCGTGGAATTGCGAGAGGGCTAGGCACATCAGTCTCCTTCAAATACAGGGGTCTGCTTGGCCACAAACGCGTGGTACGCGCGGTGGAAGTCGTTGGTCATCATGCAAATCGCCTGCGCTTGTGCCTCGGCTTCGATCGCCTCATCCACGCCCATGTTCCATTCTTGTTGCAACATCTTCTTGGTCATGCCGTTGGCAAAGGTCGGGCCCTGTGCCAGTTCGTGTGCCATGGCTTGGGCCTGAGCCAACACCTCTTCGGGGGTGCAAAGCCGGTTGAAGAAACCCCAGCGCTCCGCCTCTGCGCCTGGCAGTCCACGGCCTGTGTAGAGCAGTTCAGACGCACGACCTTGGCCAATGACGCGGGGCAGTAAGGCACACGCCCCCATGTCGCATCCGGCAAGGCCTACCTTGTTGAACAAGAAATAGGTTTTGCTGCGTTCTGTGCCGTAGCGCAAATCAGATGCCAGTGACAACAGCGCCCCGGCCCCTGCGCAAATGCCGTCCACCGCCGCGATGATGGGTTGTGGACAGGCCCGCATGGCCTTGATCACATCACCCGTCATGCGTGTAAAAGCCAGTAAGCCGGGCATGTCTAAGTGGGTCAGTGGGCCAATGATTTCATGCACATCCCCTCCCGAGCAAAAGTTGTTGCCAGCCCCAGTGATGACGACGGCGTGCACATCATCTGCGTAGCACATGGCTCTGAACAAGTCGCGCAATTCAGCGTAGGACTCGAATGACAGTGGGTTCTTGCGTTCAGGGCGATTCAATGAAATGGTAGCGACCCCCTCGTGCAACTGAAACAGCACATGTACCCCCTGATAGTTGGCCAATTGGGTGTGATGGCGTGGGAGTTGGTGCGGTTGACCCGGTAAATATGACTGACTCATGGTGACTCCTGCTCAAGGGTGTGTGTGTGGGTTCGGTGAATGCCAGTTTTGAGATGCCCCAGCAAGCCGTTGAGCTGCTCTTGCTGGCGCTCGCTCAAGCCGCTGAAAAGCTCGACCACCCATTGCTCATGTGCAGTAGCCATGCGGGCAAATGTTTTGCGGCCAGAGACCGTGAGCAGCACGCGAAATGAGCGGCGGTCTGTGGCCGCCACTTTGCGTTGCACGAGTAATTCTTTCTCGAGTTGATCCACGATGGCGGTGATATTGCCCCCACTCACCATCATGCGGCGTGACAACTCACCCATGGTCAAGCCCTCACGGTGACGTTCGAGTTGTGCCATCAAATCAAAGCGCGAGAGCGTGATGTCAAATTGGTCGCGCAATCTTTGGCGAATGGTTTCTTCTACCAAGCTGGTGCAGGACAGCAAGCGCAGCCACAAACGCAGCGATGCGTGGTGGTCTTCGTGCGCGCGCAGCTCTTGGTCTTGAGTTTCAAGTGCGTGGCTCATCCGGCTAACTCCCCGCCATCAATGGCAATCGCTTGTCCGTTCACCGCATCGCTGCCAGGGCTGCACAGCCACACCACCGCACGCGCAATTTCATCCGGCTGAACGAGGCGTTTTTGTGGGTTGCGGGATGCCAAGGTGACGCGTGCTTGCTCGGGTGTTTGACCGGTTTTTTGAACGATGTTTTCAATCGCTTGCATCACGATGTCGGTTTCGGTGTACCCCGGGCAAATGACGTTGACGGTGATGTGTTTGCGGGCTAGCTCCAGCGCCAACGCGCGCGTCAGACCCACGACGCCATGCTTCGCAGCGGTATAGGCCGACACGTAGGCATAACCTTTCAGGCCAGCGGTACTGGCGATGTTGATGATGCGCCCAGGCGTGCCCGCCGCCGCCGCCAGCAACATCGATGGCAGCGCCGCATGCGTGCAGGCATAGGTGCCCGTGAGGTTGATGTTGAGCATGTGCTGCCACAAAGCCAGATCTGTTTTTTCGAACGGTTGGCTGCTGGCTTGCCCTGCGTTGTTGACCAAAATATGGATGGGCCCCAGTGCCGCCACCGCTTCTTGCATAGCTGTTTGCACCGTCGTGGTGTCTGCGAGATCGACCACTTGGATGTGCGTGCGGACCTGTGTGCCCAATAGCTGGGCCAGACGTTTCAGGCTGTCAGAGTCTCTGCCCATCAGCGTGACGTTGGCGCCTGCTTGTGCCAGCTGCGTGGCCACGGCAGCGCCGATACCGCGTGATGCGCCCGTGATGACCGCGTGGCGTTGGTGAAGAGGTGCGTTTGTCTGCGTCATGTCTGTTTGCTCGATGGGGTAGCTTGTGCGGATTGCGCCGCAGCGCGTTCAAAGTTGGCTTCAAGTTGTCGTTTGGCAGACACATAGGGTTTGGGCCATGGCATGGCTTGGTAGCCAATACGTGCGGCCTCGGTCAATGTCCACGCGGGGTTGGCCAAATGTGGGCGTGCAACGGCGCACAAATCAGCGCGGCCGGCGGCGATGATGCTGTTCACATGGTCGGCTTCGCTGATGGCACCCACGGCGATGGTGGCAATGCCGGCCTCTTGGCGAATGCGATCTGAAAACGGTGTTTGAAACATCCGACCAAACACCGGCTTTTCAAGCTTGCTCACTTGTCCCGATGAACAGTCAATCAAGTCGACCCCAGCCGCCTTGAAGGCCTTCGCAATCTCGACCGCATCGGCGGGTGTGATGCCACCCTCAACCCAGTCGTGGGCCGAGATCCGCACAGACATTGGCAGATGCGTGGGCCACGCATCACGCACGGCATGGAACACCTCAAGCGGATAGCGCAATCGGTTAGCCAACGAACCGCCATAGGCATCGGTGCGGTGGTTGGTCAAGGGTGAGATAAAGCTCGACAACAAATACCCATGCGCACAGTGCAGCTCCAACCAATCAAACCCTGCCGCCGCCGCGCGGTGGGTGGCGGCCACAAAGTCGGCCTTGATGCGTGCCATATCAGCCTCTGTCATGGCGCGCGAGGTTTGGCTGACACCGGTGATGTATTGCTGTGGCGAAGCGCTGAGCAAGGGCCAATTGGGCTCCGTGTCGTCGTCACCCAAGGGTTGATCAATGCCGTCCCATGCCCGGCGGGTCGAGCCCTTGGCCCCCGCATGACCCAGCTGCACGGCCATGCGTGCATCGCTGTTGTGGTGTGCCCAATCCACAATCTTTTTCCATGCGACGGTCTGCGTCTCGTTCCACAAACCCGGGCAGCCTGGGGTGATGCGGGCATCCGGACTCACGCAAATCATTTCGGCAAACACCATGCCCGCACCCCCCATGGCGCGTGCGCCTAGGTGCACCAAGTGGAAGTCACCCGGCACACCGTCGTGGGCCGAGTACTGCGCCATCGGTGACACCACCACACGATTTTTGAGCGTGACTGAGCGTCGTGAGTAGGGCGTGAACATCGGTGGCGTGGGTGCCAGTGTGGCCGCGCCCTCGGGGTTGGCACGTTTGGCAAACCATTGCTCATAGCCGTCCACCCATGGCTTGTCGCGCAAGCGCAGGTTCTCGTGGCTGATGCGCTGACTGCGCGTCAGCATTGAATACATGAATTGCTCGGGCTCAAGTTGGTCGCAATAGCGTTCGCCACACACCTCAAACCATTCCATCGCATTCCATGCGGCGTTTTGAATCTTGAGGGTTTCAATGCGACGCACCTCTTGGTAGTCCGTCAACACTTGAGACAGTTGACTGGGGTCGCAGCCATGAATTTCGAATTGACGGGTGAGCTCGATCGCATCCTCCAGCGCCAGTTTGGTGCCTGAGCCGATCGCGAAGTGTGCCGTGTGCACGGCATCCCCCATCAAGACCACGTGGCTGCCGTGTTTGTTTTTAAGCCACCAGTGCTCGCACACCACGCGCTGAAAGTTAAGCCAAGCAGAACCGCGCAGATGGCGTGTATTGGTCATCAGTTTGGCGCCTTGCAGATTTTCTGCAAACAACGCTTCACAAAACGCAATCGACTCGGCTTGGTCTGCTTTGTCTAAGCCGTGAGCCAACCACACATGCTCTGGGCACTCCGCAATGAAGGTCGCCGTGTTGTCGTCAAACTTGTAGATGTGTGCCTGAAACCAGCCGTGCTCTGTTTTTCTAAAGTCAAAGGTAAACGCATCGTACAAACGGTGTGTGCCGAGCCAGATGTAGCGGTTCGGGCGGGTGACGATGTCGGGCTTGAACGTGGTTTCATACTGTGTGCGGATTTTGGAATTGATGCCATCACTGGCAATGATCAAGTCCGCATCTGGATAGTCTTCGTCCGAATTGACGTCGCACTCAAAGCGAAGAACGACGCCCAATGCTTCGCAACGTGCTTGCAAAATATTCAACAACTTCTTGCGCCCAATGCCGACAAACCCGTGCCCGCCGGATCGGAGGGTTCTGCCCTTGAAGAGCAGCTCAATGTCATCCCAGTGGTTGAAAGCCTCTTGAATTTCGTCTGCCGTGGCGCGATCCCACTGGCGCATGTTGTCCATCGTGGCATCTGAAAACACCACACCCCATCCGAATGTGTCGTAGGGTAGGTTGCGCTCCACCACGGTCACCGTGTGGGCAGGCCAGCGGGTTTTCATCAGCAAACCAAAATACAAACCAGCCGGGCCGCCGCCGATGCAAACGATGTTCATGCAAACCTCCCTATCTACTTCGAAATTGAATATTTCAAGATTGAAGTAAATGTCCGTGAAAAGTCAGAGCCTGTCAAGCCTGATAAGTACGGGTGGATGGGTGTGGAAAACCCTAGGGCTTCACCACTTGCGTGAGGCGAAAAAGATTACTTTTGTGCGTGGTAGCTGGTCACACGGTCCACTTCGTTCTTGGAGCCCAAGATCACGCTGACACGTTGGTGCAGTTGCGTGGGTTGGATTTCCAAGATGCGTTGTTGGCCGTTGGTGGAGGCGCCACCGGCTTGTTCGATCAGCCAGCTCATGGGGTTGGCTTCGTACATGAGGCGCAGCTTACCGGCTTTGCCTGGCTCACGCTTGTCCCATGGGTACATGAACACGCCACCGCGTGTGAGGATGCGGTGCACGTCGGCCACCATGGAGGCGATCCAACGCATGTTGAAGTTTTTGCCGCGTGGGCCTTCTTCACCAGCTAGGCATTCGTCGATGTAGCGCTTGACGGGCTCATCCCAGTGGCGCATGTTGCTCATGTTGATGGCGAATTCTTTGGTGTCGGCGGGGATGGTGACGTTTTCTTGCGTCAACACAAAGGAGCCTTGCTCGCGGTCTAGGGTGAACATGACGACGCCATCACCCACGGTGAGCACCAAGGTGGTTTGAGGGCCGTACACGCAGTAGCCAGCAGCCACTTGTTGTGTGCCGGGCTGCAAGAAGTCGTCTTCGCTCACGCCTTTGCTGGTGTCGACTTTTTTGAGCACGCTGAAGATGGTGCCGATGCTGACGTTGACTTCGATGTTGCTGGAGCCATCGAGTGGGTCAAACATCAAGAGGTATTCGCCTTGGGGGTAGCGGTTGGGCACGATGTGGATGCTGTCCATTTCTTCGGACGCCATGGCTGCCAAGTGGCCGCCCCATTCGTTGGCTTCGATCAACACGTCGTTGGCGATGATGTCGAGTTTCTTTTGCACTTCGCCTTGCACGTTCTCGCTGCCGGCAGAGCCCATCACGTCGCCTAGCTCGCTGCCCAAGGCGCCTTTGTTGACTGCGTGGCTGATGCTTTTGCAAGCACGTGCCACGACTTCGAGCAACAAACGAAGCTCGGAGGGGATGAGGCCTTTGGCGCGTTGTTGTTCGACCAGATAGCGGGTGAGAGAGATAGACATGATGAGTCCTTAATTGGAGAGGGCACGCGAGACAACCTCGCGCACGTCGTTGCTTAAATCGGATTTGGCGGCGACCCGTTTGATGGCTTCGTGCGCCGCCGTGCGGTAGGGCTCGGCCAGCTTGCTCCAGCGGTCCAAGGCGCGTGCCAAACGGGCGGCGACTTGGGGGTTGATGGCATCAAGCTCTAGTACGCGCTCGCTCCAGAACACATAGCCTGCGGCATCGCTGCGGTGGAAGGCGCCAGGGTTGGCACTGCAGAAACTGAAGATCAGGCTGCGTGCGCGGTTGGGGTTTTTGATGTGGAAGTCGGGGTGCAGCATGAGGTGACGCACCAGGGGCAACACGTTGCCACCACGGTCTGTGCTACCTGCTTGCAGGGCGAACCATTTGTCCATCACCAAGGCTTCGCGTGAGAACAAGTTGTAGAAACGTTGCAGGGCATCGCTGGCGAGTCCGTGCCCAGCGGTGACCAACGCGCTCAAGGCGTTGAAGCGGTCCGTCATGTTGTGCGCGTCTTTGAAGCTTTGCAAGGTGCGGCCTGGCCACACCACATCACCGGTGGTGCGTGCGTCCAAGCACAGCATGGCGAGGGCCATGCCGCTCAAGGCACGGCGGCCGCTCGACACGGGGTCGGGGCGGAAGCTGCCGTTGTCTTTGTGTGCCGCAAAGGCCCAAGCCCAATCGTCGTGCAGCTCGCGGGCGAGTTGTGCGCGCATGGCTTCGCGCACGGCGTGGATGCGCTGTGGGTCGACCACGTCGAGTTGCTCGGCGATGTAGGTCTCGGCAGGCAAGGTGAGCACCAAGTCTTTGAACGCAGCGTCCAAAGCAGGGTTGCGCAACACGGTACGCAGGGCTTGCAGCAATGCAGCATCCAACACCTGCGTGGGTTCGCTGTCTGCTTTGACGGCGGTCAGGGCCGCATTCAAGCACAAGCGCTGCGCGGCTTCCCATTGGTTGAACGGGTCGGTGTCGTGCGCCAAGAGGGTGAGCAACTCAGCTGGTGTGACGTCATGCGCCATCACCACGGGTGCACTGAAACCACGCAAGAGCGATGGCACGGGCTCTTCACCTGCATGCAATGGCAAGTCTGTGAACTCAAAGCTTTGCGTGGCTTCGGTGAGCACCAGGAGTTGGCTGGCCAACACCTCGCGGCCGTCGGCGCCGAGTAAACCCATTTGCACAGGGATGACAAACGGTTCTTTGTGGTCTTGACCAGGGCTGGCCGAGCAGCTTTGTGAGAGGGTGAGGACGTAGCTGCGTGAGTCTGCGTTGTACACGCCCGTGGCTTGTACGCGGGGAGTGCCCGCCTGTGCGTACCAACGTTTGAACTGCGTCAAGTGCGCGGCCAAGGCAGAGCCGGGGTTGGCGTCCGCGATGGACTGCGCGAAGTCGTCGCACGTGACGGCTTGGCCGTCGTGGCGTTCGAAGTACAAAGCCATGCCTTTGGCAAAGCCTTCTCTGCTGGTCAGGGTCTGCATCATGCGCACGACCTCTGAGCCTTTTTCGTAAATCGTGACGGTGTAGAAGTTGTTGATCTCTACATAGCTGTCAGGGCGCACGGGGTGGGCCATCGGGCCTGCGTCTTCTGGGAACTGTGCGGTGCGAAGCAAGCGCACGTCTTCGATGCGCTTGACGGCTTTGGCAGACGCTGCGGCGGTTGTGTTGTCTTTGAGTGCTTCAGCAGCCAAGTCTTGGCTGAACTCTTGGTCGCGGAAGACGGTGAGGCCTTCTTTGAGCGAGAGTTGGAACCAGTCGCGGCAGGTCACGCGGTTGCCGGTCCAGTTGTGGAAGTATTCATGGCCCACCACGCTTTCGATGTTGGCGTAGTCCATGTCGGTGGCGGTGGCGGAGTTGGCCAACACAAACTTGGTGTTGAAGATGTTGAGGCCCTTGTTCTCCATGGCACCCATGTTGAAGTCGCTGGTGGCGACGATCATGAAGCGCTCTAAGTCGAGGCTCAAACCAAAGCGCGCTTCGTCCCACGCGATGCTGGCCATGAGCGAGTTCATGGCGTGTTCGGTTTTGTCCAAGTCGCCAGAGCGAACAAACACTTGCAACAAATGCTCTTTGCCTGAGCGTGCTTTCACGCGCTGTTCGCGGCACACAAACTGGCCTGCCACCAAGGCAAACAAGTAGCAAGGTTTTTTGTGCGGGTCGACCCAACGGGCGAAGTGGCGGCCGTCTTCCAGCGTGCCTTCGTCCATCAGGTTGCCGTTGCTCAACAGCACGGGGAACGCATTTTTGTCGGCGCGCAACGTGACGCTGTAGTGGGACATCACATCGGGACGGTCCAAGAAATACGTGATGCGGCGAAAGCCCTCAGCCTCGCACTGCGTGAAGAACGAGTCGTTGCTGACGTACAAGCCCATGAGCTTGGTGTTCTTGGCGGGCAAGCAGGTGGTGAAGATTTCCAGCGCAAAAGGCTCGTGGCCCTCGGGCAAGTTCTCGAGCACCAATTGGTTGCCGTCCATCTTGAACGAGGTGCCTTGCCCGTTGACCAAGACGCGTGCCAAGTTGAGCTCGTCGCCATCCAAACGCAGGGGCTGGGCCGCCACGTCGGGGTTGCGGCGAAGGCTCATTTTGTTGAGTACGCGGGTCTTGGTGGGGTCCAAGTCAAATGTCAGGTCGACGGTGTCAATCCAAAACGCGGGCGCTGTGTAGTCGGCGCGTTGAATCAGTTGGGCTGTGCCTTCACGATGCATGGTGTTCCTTAAATCCCTTGCTTGAGTGACGCTTCGATAAAAATATCGAGGTCGCCATCCAAGACTTTTTGCGTGGCCGAAACTTCGACGTTGGTACGCAGGTCTTTGATGCGGCTGTTGTCCAGCACGTAGCTGCGAATTTGATGACCCCAACCCACATCGGTCTTGGTGTCTTCGAGCTTTTGTTGTTCTTCTTGGCGCTTGCGCATCTCAAAATCGTACAAGCGCGAACGCAGGCGTTTCCACGCCACGTCACGGTTGCTGTGTTGGCTTCGGCCGTCTTGACACTGCACCACGATGCCAGTTGGCATGTGGGTCAAACGCACGGCAGAGTCGGTTTTGTTGATGTGCTGACCACCCGCACCGCTGGCGCGGTAGGTGTCGGTGCGCACGTCGGAGGGGTTGATGTCGATTTGAATCGAGTCATCAATTTCGGGGTACACAAAGACGGAGGCAAACGAGGTGTGGCGACCGCCCGAGCTGTCGAAGGGCGACTTGCGCACCAAACGGTGCACGCCGGTTTCGGTGCGCAACAAACCAAAGGCGTATTCGCCTTCGATCTTGATGGTGGCGCCTTTGATGCCAGCGACGTCACCGGCCGATTCGTCTTCCACGGTGGTTTTGAAGCCTTTGCGTTCGGCGTACTTGAGGTACTGGCGCAGCAGCATGCTGGCCCAATCGCAAGCTTCGGTGCCGCCGGCGCCGGCTTGGATGTCGAGGAAGCAATTCAGCGGATCAGCTTCGTTGCTGAACATGCGTCGGAATTCGAGCTCTTCGATGGTTTTGGCCAATCCTTGGGTGTCCGCTTCGATGGTCAGCAGGCCATCTTCGTCGCCGTCGGCTTTGCTCATCTCAAACAACTCGGCGTTGTCTGCCAGTTCTTGCGTGAGGCGGGTGAGGGTGACGACCACGCCGTCTAGCGTTTTCTTTTCACGGCCCAGCTCTTGGGCTTTTTTGGGGTCATTCCAAATGGTTGGGTCTTCCAACGAGGCGTTGACTGTCCTTAGACGTTCAGATTTGGCATCGTAGTCAAAGATACCCCCGGAGATCCACCGTGCGGACGCTCAGGTCTGCGAGGGTGGAGCCAATGAGGTTGATGCGTTCTGCTTCCATGATGCGGTCTTCTTTATGTGCGGGGGAAAACCGTAGATTTTCTCACGTTCAGAAGCTGCGGGCGTAGGCGAACAAAAGTCCGGCATTACCGAGTATAAAAACCTGTGCTGAATCTTTGGGGGTGATGGCGTAGCCCAGCGACGGAATGATGGCTGGGGCGATGCCCGCTTGGTTGAAGGGGATCTTGTCCTTGTATTCACCGCGATAGCCGTACAGCAAGCCGGCCGATACTTTGGTGAACAGTTTGGGGTTGCCAAAGATGTTGTCCCATTGCTGGCCCACATAGACGTAGGCCGAGCCTTGACCGAAAGAGTTGGTGAACAGGGACAAACCGCAGAACCGGCCGCCGCTGACGTGGCTGTCAAGCGCGACCAGCATCACTTGTTTGTGTTCTGGGTTGTTGCTCCAGTGGTGGGTGTAGGGCGACAAGGTAAGGTCCCACTTCTTGGATGGGGGGGTGCCCCCTTCGACCGCCAAGCTGTCGGGGCAGGGCTGCCAGTCAGCCAAGCTGGCGTCTGCCGCGTGGGCCACACCAAGCCCTAAAGCGCCCGTGAACACGAGGGTTGCCACGAAGGCGCGAAGTTGGGAGGGATAGGACATGGGGCGTTGACTTTCGAAAGAGGTGAGGGATTTTAGTGGTTCATGTGACCGTTTGAAGACTTAAGAATTCATCGATCAATTTCGCCAGTTGCTCGGGTTGGTCGTGGTGCAGCATGTGGCCGGCGTCGTGGATGACGGCGTGGGTGATGTGGGGCACGGCAGCCATGCGCTGTATGAACTCGGGCAAGGTGTAGCGCTCTTTCCACCACGGGGCCATGCTGTCGGTGCTGGCCACCACGCACAGCATGGGCGCGGTGATGCGCTCGTAGATGGCGAGGGTCTCATCGGTTTTGAACAACTGGGCGTTGACCACCTTGTGCGCGGCGTGGCCCAAGATGCGCCATTCGCCTTGGGCGTTGGGTTGGGCCCAGTGCTGCGCCAGCCAATACGCTTTGTCTGTGCCTAAGCGTGGGTTGGTTTTGATCAGGCGCTGCGCCACGGCCTCTAGGCTGGCGTAGGGTTTGAGGTCGAGTTCACCGCGGTGCAAGGTTTTTAGCTCGTCCATCCACTTGGCATAGCGACCAGGCGCTTGGGCGGGACGGGTGGCGGGCATGCCAAAGCCTTCGAGGTTGATAAGCTTTTTGATGCGCTCAGGCCGAATGCCTGCATACATGGTGGCGACATGGCCGCCCATGCTGTGGCCCAGCAGGTAGACGGGGCGATCTCCGACGTAATGGTCAAGCAACTGGTCAAGGTCGGCCAAGTAGTCGGGGAACCAAAAGTTGTCGGTGCCAGGCACCTCCGTTAGGCCAAAACCGCGCCAGTCGGGGGCGATGACCCAATGGTCGTTGGACAAGGCATCGACGATGAACTGGAACGATGCGGCCACATCCATCCAGCCGTGCACCATGACCAGCGGGGTTTTGTCGGGGGATGGTGTGCCCCATTGAAGCACGTGGTAACGCAAGTGACGGATAGGGATAAATTCGCTGCGCGAAGCGGTTTGGATTGGGTACATTGTTCGAATCATAAGGACACGAGACATGGCCCAACTTTCCAAGCACCAAGCGTCACACAATTTTTACGAGGCCATGCAGCACGGTTTTGGTTGGGCCGTGCCCGAGCACTTCAACATGGCCGAAGTGTGTAGCCGCCGTTGGGCCGCGCAGCCAGATGCTTCCAAGCGCGTCGCGATCGTGGAGCACCAAGCGGCTGATGCCAGTGGCCACGCAGTGGCACCGCGCAGCTACACCTATGCCGAGCTGCAGACGTCGGCGGACGCTTTGAGCCACGTCTTAGTTGGCCTCGGTGTACAGCGCGGTGACCGCGTGGCCATCGTGTTGCCGCAACGTTTTGAGACAGCGGTGGCCTACATGGCGGTGATGCAAGCAGGGGCGGTGGCCATGCCGCTGTCGCTGCTGTTTGGCCCAGAGGCTTTGGAATACCGTTTGCAAGACAGTGAAGCGGTGCTGGCCATCGTGGATGCCTCGTCCGTCAGCAATGTGTTGGCCGTGCGCGCGCATTGCCCCGCGCTGCGCGAGGTGATCGGCGTGGACTTGAACAACGCCGCTGACATGCTGCACGTGGATGTGGATTACGCCAGCGCTATCGCCGCGCAGCAACGCAGCTTCAAGGCGGTGCAAACCAAGGCCGAAGAGGGCGCGGTGCTGATCTACACCAGTGGCACCACGGGCCCACCCAAAGGCGCGCTGATTCCGCACCGAGCCTTGATCGGCAACTTGACCGGCTTTGTGTGCAGCCAGAACTGGTTTGGTTTCCCCACGTCTGCCACCCAGCCATCGCAGAGTTCGGCACTTTTTTGGTCTCCCGCCGATTGGGCGTGGACGGGCGGTTTGATGGATGCCCTGCTGCCGACGCTCTATTTTGGTCGCCCCATCGTGGCGTGGAATGGGCGCTTTAGCCCCGAGTTGGCGTTCACGCTGATGCAGCAACACAAGGTCACCCACACGTTTTTGTTTCCCACCGCGCTGAAGGCCATGATGAAGGCCTACCCAACGCCAGCCCGTCAATTCAAACTCAATCTGCAAGCCATCATGAGTGCGGGCGAGGCGGTGGGCGATGCCGTGTTTGGCTACTGCCAAGAACAGATGGGCGTGACGGTGAACGAGATGTTTGGCCAAACTGAAATCAACTACATCGTGGGCAATTGCGCGATGAATGGCCATGCGCGCGACGGCATTGGCTGGCCAGCCAAACCTGGCAGCATGGGCAAGGGCTACCCCGGTCACCGCGTGGCAGTGATTGACGACGAGGGGCACGAGTGCCCCGCAGGTGTGCCGGGTGATGTGGCGCTGAACCGATTCAACCAACACGGGCAGCCCGACCCCATTTTCTTTTTGGGCTATTGGAAGAATGAGGCTTCCACCCAAGGTAAATTCACGGGCGATTGGTGCCGCACCGGTGATTTGGCGGTCCGTGACGAAGACGGCTATCTTTGGTACCAAGGCCGTGCCGACGACGTGTTCAAGGCGGCGGGCTATCGCATCGGTCCGAGCGAGATTGAAAACTGTTTGGTCAAACACCCCGCGGTGGCCAATGCCGCCGTGGTGCCCAAGCCCGATGCCGAGCGCGGTGCGTTGGTGAAGGCCTATGTGGTGCTGGCCCCCGGCTATGAAGCCAGTGACGCGTTGGTGGCCGAATTGCAGGTGCATGTGCGCGGCAAGCTCGCGCCGTATGAGTACCCCAAAGAAATTGAGTTCACGCCCGAGTTGCCCATGACCACCACGGGCAAGGTACAGCGACGTGTGTTGCGCCTGCAAGAAGAGGCGCGCGCCAAAGTCAAACAGGGGCTGTGAGGCTTTAGACTTGTCGGGTTTCCACAAGCCTTGATGGTTGGAGTATTTCGAATGACTTTTCCTCTCGTTCAGCTGGGTACCAGCGATTTGCACGTCACGCCCATTTGCTTGGGCACCATGACCTTTGGCGAGCAAGTGAATGAAGCCGACTCACACGCCATCCTCGACCATTCGCTGGCGTGTGGTGTGAACTTCATCGACACGGCAGAGATGTATTCGGTGCCGCCCAAGGCCGAGACCTGTGGCCACACCGAAACCATCATTGGTCACTGGTTTGCTAAGAACCCAGGCGCACGCCAAAAACTGGTGTTGGCCACCAAAGTGGCAGGCCCCTCACGCGGCATGCCTTGGATCCGTGACCACGCGAATTTGACGGCCCAAGATTTTTTGACTGCTTGCGAAGCCAGCTTGCGCCGCTTGCAAACGGACGTGATTGACCTCTACCAAATTCATTGGCCAGAGCGCCACGTGCCAGCCTTTGGTGGCGTGTATTACGACCCCCAAAAAGAGACCTCTGAGATCACCATCCACGCACAGCTCGAAGCTTTGGCGCAGTTGGTCAAGGCGGGTAAGGTGCGTCACGTGGGCTTGTCCAACGAAACGCCGTATGGCGTGCACGAGTTTGTGCGTTTGGCCGAACAACACGGTTTGCCTCGTATTGCCACCACACAAAACCCGTATTGCTTGATCAACCGCACCTATGAAAACGGGCTAGACGAAACCTGCCACCGATTGAATGTGTCGTTGCTGGCCTATTCGCCATTGGGCTTTGGGTTGTTGACGGGCAAGTACGACACCAGCGGCATCACAGGCCCCGACGCGCCCAAAGGTGCACGCATTTCTGGCTATGAAAGCGTGCGCAAGCAACGCTGGGGTCGGCCCGAATCGTTGGTGGCGGCGCGCCGCTACAACGCACTGGCGCAAGAAAATGGCATGACGCCCACGCAAATGGCACTGGCGTTTTGTTACACCAAGTGGCAAGTGACCAGCACCATCATTGGGGTGACCTCGGTCGCGCAACTGGATGCTGACTTGGATGCGTGGGGCACCACGTTGTCGCCTGAGTTGTTGGCGGCAATTGATGCGATTCGTTGGGAACTGCGCGACCCTGCGCAGTAAAAAAGGATTCTTAAATGTTGACTGATTCATCTGTTGTCTTGCTCACTTTGGGCGCGTATTTGGTGGGCTCTTTGTCCTTCGCGGTGATCGTGAGTCGTGTGATGGGTCTCGAGGACCCGCGCACTTACGGTAGCCAAAACCCAGGCGCAACCAACGTGCTGCGCTCGGGCAATAAGCAAGCGGCCATCGCCACCTTGCTGTTTGATGCGCTCAAAGGCTACTTCCCGGTGTTGCTGGTCAAGCTCTTTGGCCCCGCCTTTGGTTTGGACGACCGTGCCGTGGCGTTGGTGGCCATTTCGGCTTTTATCGGCCATTTGTGGCCCGTGTTCTTTGCGTTCAAAGGCGGCAAGGGCGTGGCCACTGCGGCTGGTATTTTGTTTGGTGTGGAGCCATTGCTGGGCTTAGCCACCATGGGCACGTGGGTGATCGTGGCGTTTTTCTTTCGCTACTCATCTCTCGCAGCATTGGCCGCCTCGCTGTTTGCGCCTGCCTACTATTTGTTTGGTGACCAGATCGCCTGGCAAACCAGTCACGCGGAATTGCTAGCCGTGACGGTGATGAGCGCCTTGCTGCTGATGCGCCACAAGGACAACATCTCGCGCTTGATCTCTGGTGAAGAGACGAGGATTGGTGCGAAGAAAGACGCCAGTTAGTCGCGGAAGTTGTTGAACGACAGGGGCAGGTCGGTCATTTCTTTGCGAATCAAGGCCATGGCGGCTTGAAGGTCGTCGCGCTTGGTGCCACTGACGCGCACCGCATCGCCTTGGATGGCGGCTTGCACCTTGATCTTGCTGTCTTTGAGCAAGCGCTGAATCTTCTTTGACACTTCGGTTTCAATGCCGTTGCGGATTTTGATGACTTGCTTGACCTTGTCGCCACCGATTTTTTGCACGTCGCCTTTGTCGAGGAAGCGAACGTCGACTTCGCGCTTGGTCAGTTTGTTGCGCAACACGTCTTCGACTTGGACCAGCTGAAAGTCAGCGTCACCAAACATGGTGATTTCTTTGTCCTTGAGTTCAACAGCGGCAGATGTGCCTTTGAAGTCAAAACGGGTGACGATTTCTTTGGCCGTGTTTTCAACGGCGTTTTTCACTTCAACCAAGTTGGGGTCGAGTACGGTGTCAAAAGAAGGCATGGCAGTCGGCTTTCAAATTCAGGATGAGACAATTGTCCTATGTTAGTGGAACCCAATTACCCCCTTCAAGCGCACAACAGCTTTGGCATTTCGGCCAAGGCGTTGCAGTTGGTGCGTGTGCAAACTGAGGCCGACGTGCAGGCGGTGGTGGCTGACGCGGCCTTGCGTGACCAGCCCAAGTTTGTTTTGGGTGGCGGCAGCAACATCGTGCTGACCGGCGATGTCAAGCCCTTGGTGCTGAAGGTGGAGCTCAAAGGCATGCGCTTGGTCGAGGAGACGGACAAAGCCTGGGTGGTGGAGTCCGCCGCGGGTGAGTCGTGGCATGACTTGGTGCGCTGGACGCTCGAGAACGGCTGGCCCGGGCTTGAGAACATGGCCCTCATTCCGGGTAGCGTGGGCGCATCGCCCGTGCAAAACATTGGCGCGTATGGCGTGGAGCTGCAAGACCGCTTTCATTCGCTGGATGCCGTCGATCTGACGACTGGTCAAGCCTTCAGCCTTGATGCGGCGCAATGCGCCTTTGGCTACCGTGACTCGGTGTTCAAACACGTGAGCAGTGGCCGTGATGGTGAACGCAGGGGCTTTGGTTTGGCGGGCAAGACACTCATCACCCGCGTGCGGTTTTTGCTGCGCAAAGACTGGAAGCCGGTGCTGGGCTACCTCGACCTCGAACGCAAAATGACCGAGACCGGCATCAGCCATCCCACGGCGCTGCAAATTTTTGATTGGGTGTGCGCCATTCGTCGCGCCAAGCTGCCAGACCCAGCGGTCATTGGCAACGCAGGCAGCTTCTTCAAGAACCCCACCGTCACACAAGACCAGTGCGACGACATCATCGCGCGTGAGCCCAAGGTGGTGCATTACCTGTTGGACGATGGCCGCATCAAACTGGCAGCAGGCTGGCTGATTGACGCTTGCGGCTGGAAAGGTAAAACCGTGGGCAACGCCGGCGTCTATGAAAAGCAAGCCTTGGTGTTGGTCAACGTGGGTGGGCGCGAGAACCCTTGTACGGGGGGTGAGGTGGTGACTTTGGCCAAAGCGATTCAAACCAGTGTGTACGAGCGCTTCGGCATCCGCCTAGAGCCTGAGCCGGTCGTTGTTTAAAAAAAGCGACCCGAAGGCCGCTTTTTTTAAGGGAGCAGGAAGAATTTACTTCTTCTTAGCGCTGTCCAACTTGATCATGTCCGCACCTTCGCCCAACGACAGCAAACCTGTGTGTGCGTAGATGCCCAGCTTGGCGCGTGTGTCCACGATGTCCAAGTTGCGCATGGTCAATTGGCCAATGCGGTCGAGCGGGCTGAACGGTGCGTCGTCCACCTTTTCCATGCTCAAACGCTCAGGCGCGTAAGTCAGGTTGGGCGACTCGGTGTTGAGGATCGAGTAGTCGTTGCCACGGCGCAACTCGAGTGTCACGGTGCCGGTGATGGCGCGTGCCACCCAGCGTTGGGCGGTTTCGCGCAGCATGATGGACTGTGGGTCAAACCAGCGACCTTGGTACAACAAGCGGCCCAAGCGCAGGCCGTTGATGCGGTACTG
>CAIODK010000110.1 GCA_903856995.1 uncultured Burkholderiales bacterium | reverse complement strand
TTCGGGGCGGAAGTCGTGGCCCCATTGGCTCACGCAATGCGCTTCGTCGATCGCAAACAGACTGAGCTTGCCTTGCTCGAATGAGTAGCTTGCTTGCGGGCTTGCCGATGGAGGTGTCACCCGATCGCCTTTTGGATTTGTTCCAGCACATCTTTGGCGCTGGCTGGAATGGGAGTGCCCGGGCCGTAAATACCCTTCACGCCGGCTTCATACAAGAAATCGTAGTCTTGACGCGGGATCACACCGCCCACGAACACAATGATGTCGTCTGCGCCCTGCTTCTTCAACTCGGCAATGATGGCCGGCACCAAGGTCTTGTGACCAGCGGCAAGGGTGGACACGCCGACCGCATGGACGTCGTTTTCAATGGCTTGTCGCGCGCACTCTTCAGGTGTTTGAAACAGTGGCCCCATGTCCACGTCGTAGCCCAAGTCAGCAAATGCGGTGGCCACCACTTTGGCGCCACGGTCGTGACCGTCTTGGCCCAATTTAGAAATCATCACGCGGGGACGACGGCCATGCGTGTCAGCGAAGGCGGCGATGTCGGCTTTGAGTTGGTTCCAATATTCCATGGTGTCTCCCACGTTTTGGCCATCGTCATAGGCGGCGGCATAAACGCCCGTCACCTTTTGGGGGTCAGCGCGGTGGCGACCAAATACTTTCTCTAGCGCATCACTCACCTCACCCACCGTGGCGCGCAAGCGAATGGCCTTGATCGACAGGTCGAGCAAGTTGCCCTCGCCACTCTCCGCCGAAGCCGTGAGCGCATCCAAAGCGGCTTGCACTTGGGTTGCGTTACGTGTGGCTTTGATTTTTTTCAGACGCTCAATCTGGCCATCGCGGACACGGACGTTGTCAATCGACAAAGTTTCGATGGGGTCTTCTTTGGCGAGCTTGTATTTGTTCACACCCACAATGACGTCTTTGCCAGAGTCGATGCGCGCTTGCTTCTCGGCAGCAGCGGCTTCGATCTTCAACTTGGCCCAACCGCTGTCCACAGCTTTGGTCATGCCGCCCATGGTTTCGACTTCTTCAATGATCGCCCAAGCTTTATCAGCCATTTCCTGCGTCAGCGACTCCATCATGTAGCTGCCGGCCCATGGGTCGATCACATTCGTGATGTGCGTCTCTTCTTGAATGATCAGCTGTGTGTTGCGTGCAATACGCGAGCTGAACTCGGTCGGCAAAGCAATCGCTTCATCGAACGAGTTGGTGTGCAGCGACTGAGTGCCACCAAACACAGCGGCCATCGCCTCGATGGTAGTTCGCACCACGTTGTTGTAAGGGTCTTGCTCAGTGAGCGACCAGCCAGAGGTTTGGCTGTGCGTGCGCAACATCAAGCTCTTGGGGTTCTTGGCGTCAAAGCTCTTCATGATGCGCCACCACAGCAAACGGGCGGCTCGCATCTTGGCGATTTCCAGATAAAAGTTCATGCCCACCGCCCAGAAGAACGACAAGCGGCCGGCGAAGGCATCCACGTCCAAGCCAGAAGCAATGGCCGTCTTCACATACTCTTTGCCGTCGGCCAAGGTAAAGGCCAACTCCAACGCTTGATTGGCACCCGCCTCTTGCATGTGATAACCCGAAATCGAAATCGAGTTGAACTTAGGCATGTGTTGGGCCGTGTAGCCAATGATGTCACCGATGATCTTCATCGATGGCTCGGGTGGGTAGATGTAGGTGTTGCGCACCATGAACTCTTTCAGAATGTCATTCTGAATCGTTCCGGAGAGCTGGTCCTGGCTCACGCCCTGCTCTTCAGCAGCCACCACATAGCCGGCCAAAACTGGCAGCACCGCGCCGTTCATGGTCATCGAGACCGACACTTTGTCGAGTGGAATTTCGTGGAACAAGATCTTCATGTCTTCCACTGAATCAATCGCCACGCCAGCCTTGCCCACGTCTCCGGTGACGCGCGGATGGTCAGAGTCATAGCCACGGTGCGTGGCCAAATCAAACGCAACCGAGACACCTTGACCCCCAGCGGCCAGCGCCTTGCGGTAGAACGCGTTGGACTCTTCTGCGGTAGAGAAACCCGCGTATTGGCGAATCGTCCATGGACGCACCGAATACATCGTGGCTTGCGGGCCGCGCACATACGGCTCAAAACCTGGCAAGGTGTTGGCGTAGGGCAGGTTTTGGGTGTCTTCAGCGGTGTACAGCGGTTTGACGCTGATGCCGTCCAAGGTTTTCCAGTTCAGCGCGCTGACGTCGCCACCAGGCGCGGATTTGGCGGCTGCTTTGGCCCAGGCTTCGAGATTGGCTGCGTTGAATTCGGTCGGCTTTTGGCTCATGTCAAATCACTCGTGAAAGGGGTTTGTAACCCAAGGGTACCCCCACTGGGGTTTAGTTCCGTGGCATCATATCATTCATAATTATTGATTCAAAATCTTATATAGTCTTACAATCGAAGCCAATGTCTGCCGTCACACTCACCCCTCGCGCCCTCTACGAAGAAGTTGCAGAACTGCTGCGTCAGCGCATTTTTGCCAACGAGCTAGCGCCCGGCAGCTGGATTGACGAAATGCGCTTGGCCGAGGAATACGGCATCAGCCGCACGCCCATGCGCGAAGCCCTCAAGGTTCTGGCCGCTGAAGGGCTGGTGACCATGAAGGTCCGACGCGGCGCCTACGTGACCGAAGTCAACGAAAAAGACCAACGCGATGTCTACCACCTGCTCTCTTTATTAGAGTCAGATGCCGCAGGTGTGGTGGCCACCGAAGCCACCGCCGAGCAGCTTCAAACGCTACAAGACCTGCACCAAGAGTTGGCCGCCGCGGTCGGTGACCGCGAAAAGTTCTTTGAAATCAACGAGCGCTTTCACATGCGCTTGCTAGAAATCGCCAACAACCGTTGGCGCGACCAAATGGTGGGCGACCTGCGCAAGGTCATGAAGCTCAACCGCCACAACTCGTTGCTCAAGAGTGGTCGCTTGGAAGAGTCGCTGAAAGAACACCAAGCCATCATGGATGCACTGATGGCTCGCAACGCTGCCTTGAGCATGCAATGCATGAAAGCACACTTCGCCAACGGACTGGAAGCGGCGAACTAACTCAGCGCTTAGGGGCGGCGTGTTGGACCGCCATGACCAAGCCCACGCCAGACAAAATGAGCACCCCACCCGCCAAGTGGTGCATGCCCAAAGGCTCGCCCAAGACCAGCCAAGCAATCACCGCGGTGTAGAGCGGCCCAAGGTACAGCGTCATGGCCACACGACTCGCCCCCAATATCTTTTGGGTCCAACCGTAGATCCAATAAGCGCCCACGCCCGGGAGCAAAGCAGTGCCGACCATCATCCATAAGGCTTGCTCACCCAACGCAGGCGTGTTGGCTTGGTAAAGCTCCCACACCGCGAACGGAATAAGCACCACCACTCCGCCCAGACAAATCGCCGCCAACTGCGCCGTCGAACTCAGCACGGTAGACCAACGCTTTTGTAGCAAGGCATACGCGGCCCAAGCAATCGCGGCTGCCACAATCCATAAATCGCCAGGCACCAACTGCACGCGCGACAAATGCAGCCAATCGCCCTTGACGACGACATGCACGACGCCCCCCATGGCCAAGACCACACCCAAGATTTGACGCTTCGAAAATCGCTCGCCTAGCCAGAGAACCGAGCCCACCGCAATCATGACCGGGGCCGAGGCATAGATGAGCGAGATATTCATAGCCACCGTACTCTCGCCAGCCAAATACACCCAAGCACCGCAAATCCACATGCCACAAGCACCCAGTGCAATGTAGCGCCAAGCTTGCGCGCGCAAGGTGTGGCGGTGTTGCCAAAGCTCTTGGTGACTTGCGACGGCCAAGATGAGTCCGGCCAAGCCCCAACGACCCAACGCCAACACATGGGGCGACACCACCCCAGGCGCCTTGCGCGCCACCACCATGTTGACGGTCCACAAAAAAGGGATGAACCAAATCAACACCATCGCGATGCGGGCTTTGGACTTCAAACGTAATTCTTCAGTGGTCATCTGCTGGCTTTTCTGCACCACGAGCCAAAGCTTCACGGGCCATCGTCAACACCTCACGTGGCGGCAAGGGCTTGAGCTTGTGGTTGCTCCACACCTGACGCCACAAACGCGCGCCGCGCTGGCCATGAAACAAGCCCAGCATGTGACGCGCAATCGGATACCAAGGGCAGCCATCTTCGGCGTGCGCTCGCTCCATGTAGGCAACCATCGACTCCTCCACTTCCTCGCGGCTCGGTATGTCGTGCGGGTCGTTGTAAAACTCAGCATCCCACGTGGTCATCAACCACGGTCGGTAGTACGCTTCGCGCCCCAGCATGACGCCATCCACGTGCTGCAAGTGTTCAGTCATTTGCGCGTTGGTCGTGATGCCACCATTGACCACGATCACCAAACCTGGGAAATCTTGTTTCAGCTGGTAGCCCAACTCGTATCGCAACGGCGGTACTTCGCGGTTTTCTTTGGGGCTCAAGCCATCCAGCCACGCGTTGCGCGCATGCACGATGAACACCTTGCAACCCGCCTCGCTGACCGTGCCCACAAAGTCGCGCACAAAGTCATAGCTCTCAATACGGTCAATGCCAATGCGGTGCTTGACCGTCACAGGCACGCTCACCACATCCATCATGGCTTTCACGCCATCGGCTACGGTTTGTGGCTCGTTCATCAAGCACGCGCCAAAGGCACCGCGCTGCACGCGGTCGGACGGGCAACCACAGTTGAGGTTGATTTCGTTGTAGCCCCACTGCTCGCCCAGCTTGGCACCGTGCGCCAAATCAGCGGCATCGCTGCCGCCAAGCTGCAAGGCAACTGGGTGCTCTTGCACATTGAAGCGCAAATGCCGCTGCGTGTCGCCATGGCGCAGCGCACCCGTGGTAACCATCTCGGTGTAGAGCAAGGTGTTGCGGCTGAGCAGCCGGTGGAAATAACGACAGTGTCGGTCAGTCCAATCCATCATGGGTGCAACTGAGGTGCGCCACACGCTAACGGGTTGATTTATATTGAATTTTTTATCCATATTCGCAAAGTTTTTATGGCTCAAATCTTGGCCATTTGGTATTCCCCGAAATCTGCAGACACTTTTTAAAGCGAAGTGCCAAAATAATGCAGGGCTTTACTAAGAAATTGAAGACCGCATTCGTCTACTCCAGTAGATGTCCAGTCTTCACAAAGATAGTGCAGCCCTCTTTACTAAAAGGTTGATGCAGGCTCATATGAGGACTTCTGATCCAAGACCCCGCTGGATAGCGTCCGTGTTCATCCTCAAACACACCATCCACCACAAAGATTTCCTCACCACCATAGTGCCTGTGTGGATTGAAATAAGTTTGTGGAGCCCATCTCACTAACGTCGAGCCACTCCCCTGCTGCATCAACGGCATGACATTTAGACCGGGCACCATGCCTTGGTACCAAGGGGCTGTTGTCGCGTCAATGACTTCTCGCAACACTTGGTCGGGACCGAGGTGACGCAGCTTCACAAAGAGGGTGCAGCCAGATTCACTAAACGGCGCATGGGAAGAACCTGGTGGATTCATGATGTATGTGCCAGCAGGATAGTTGCCAGTCTCATCACTAAATGTGCCATCCAAAACAAATATCTCTTCCCCAAGTTCATGGTGATGAGTAGGAAACTTTGAACCTGGCTGGTAGCGAACGATAGAGGTTGCCCTTGCTACTTCATCCCCTTGACGCTCAAGCATTCGCCTCTCAACCCCTGATTCAGGGCTTGGTATCCACGGAAGGTCATGATGATTGATCACGACTCTTTGGCTGTAATCAGCGTTGATGTTCATTGAAATCGATAGAACTTGAATTGAATGAGCTGAAACGGGCTAAAGCATTGAACTTCTGGTTTTAGAAAATCGCCCAGAATCAATGTTAGATGAAGCTGGACAAAATTGCTGACCCGTACAAATTTCAACACCCACGTCGGTATGGGCTGGAAATAAAAAACGCCCTAGAAACCGAAAAGGTCGCTAGGGCGCATAGATACTGGGGTGGCTGACGGGGCTCGAACCCGCGACAACAGGAATCACAATCCTGGACTCTACCAACTGAGCTACAGCCACCGTAGAAGGCGAAATTATAGCCGAGCTACTTTGAGTTCTGCCTTGAATTTCTCTTTTAATAACTTGTAATACGCCAAACCTTCGGCTGATGCCCACCATTGAGCGTATTGGTCACGCTCTCGCGCCAAGGTGGTGACATTTGCCGCATCGCGTGGCAGTATTTTTTCAACTTTCACCACGGCGTAGCCACTGGTTCCCAAATCCACACCGACCCAAGCAGGCAAGGTTTGAGTGCTGGCTCGCAAAGCAGCTTCAACCAATGCCGCGGGTTGTGTTTGTTTGGCCTCACGCGACACCACGATGGCGGTAGGCAATTGAGCAGCGTCAGGGCGGGCCTTCCACTCGGCGAGCTTGGCAGCCCCTTCAGAGCGGGCACGCGCAGAGGCTTGCTGTGCGACCACTTGCGCATGAACGCGGGCTTTAACTTCCTCTAACGGCAGCGTGCGAGCTGGGCTATAGCTGGTGATGCGTGCTGCGGCTAATTGGTTAGGGCCAAGCTCCACCGCTTCGGTGTTGCGCTTTTTCTCAATCGAGTCTTGCGAGAAAACAGAGGCCAACAGTTTTGGGTTGTTCACCGCTGTTGTCCCAGCCACCACATCGCGGCCCAAGTTGCTGGTGTGTTGCACGTCGAGTTTCAAACGCTCAGCGGCTGGCTTCAAGCTGTCTGATTGCTCGTACACCATGTTGGTGAACTGTTCTGCAGCTTCGGCGAATTTGCGCTGGGCCAATTGACCGCGCACTTCTGCTTCGAGTTTGGCGCGTTGCGATTCAAAGCTTTTTTGTTCAGGCAATTTGATGTCGGTCAGACGGATGATGTGAAAACCAAACTCGGTTTCCACAACGCCGCTGGTCTCACCCTTTTTGAGGGCGTAAGCAACTTCTTCAAAAGGCTTGACCATGGCCCCGCGGCCAAAGAAATCGAGATCGCCACCTTTGGCGGCAGAGCCAGAGTCTTGCGAGTTTTTACGCGCCAACTCTGCAAACTGAGCGGGTGACTTTTGGAGCTCCGCCAACAAAGCTTGCGCTTTGGTACGGGCGGCATCGCGTTCAGCAGCAGGCGCTGCTTTATCGGCGTTGATCAGAATGTGGCTGGCACGTCGCTCTTCCAAGCCAGCCAAACGCTCAGTGTTTTGCTCGTAATAGGCTTTCAACTCTGCTTCAGGCACCACGATGCCTTTTTGCACAGCGGCCAAATCTAAGACCACGTATTCCACATCCGCACGTTCAGCGGATTGAAACTTGTCGGCATTGGCTTTGTAATAAGCCTCCAGCTCTTCATCGCTGGGTTTGATTTGCGCGACAAAGTCAGCAGGCGCGAAGCGCGCCACTTGCACTTGGCGCTGTTCATAAAAAGCGTTCAGGGTCACATCGGCCAAGGCGGCAACACTGAAGCTGGTAACGCCCACACCCGACATGACTTGGCGCGACGCCAAGTCACCGCGTACTTGCGCTTCGAACGATTCAGGCGACATGCCTTGTGTGGCCAACAACTGGCGATAGCGATCCATGTCTAAGGTGCCATCTGGACGGCGCAATGCGGCGATGCTGGGGTTTTGCTGCAGCTCAGCGGCTAGGCGTGCATCGCTGGCACCCAAACGCAATTTGCTGGCGGCCACTTGCAACAAGCGGTCACGTACCAAACGCTCGAGCGTGCTGTGTTTGGCTTCTGGCGTATCAAACAACTTCACATCTACCGTGGGCATGCTGCTACGCATGCGCTCGACTTGGCTGCGATGTGCGGCATCCCACTCGCCTTGCGTGATGTCATGCCCGTCCACTGAAGCAACGGCAGCGCCGCCTTCGCGGTAGCGGTTGTAGCCCTCGAGGCCAAACAAAACAAAAGACGGGAAGATCAACAGGAACAGCAGAAACTGCATGATCCGTGTGTGTTTGCGAACAAAATCAAACATGAAGTGGTCTCATCGTGGGGTTTTGAAGCCAATAAAAAAAAGGCGAACCGTTGTGTTCGCCTTTTTCCATAGATGGTGGGTGCTGACGGGGTCGAACCGCCGACCTA
>CAIODK010000109.1 GCA_903856995.1 uncultured Burkholderiales bacterium | reverse complement strand
TGCAAAACAGCAGTCAACGTTTACGTGACGCACTGGGCAACTTGGGCATCAATGCCGGGCAAGTGCAAATCGGACAAGGCGGAGGCAATGCCTCACAGAACAACTCGGGGCATGCGTCCAAGCAGCCCCAAGTTAGTGACAATCCATCATCGCAAATCAATGGCACGGACGGTGCAACCAGCGCCACCAAAGCCAACAACAAGGTCAATGCGTCCTTGCTTGACCTTTATGCATAAATTACGCATGACAATCTGAACATTAGGAGAACGATATGGCAGAAGCAGCAGCAGCACCGACTGAAGAAGTAGTCGAAGGCGAACCGAAGAAAAAGAAACCGATTCTTTTGATCTTGGTGATCGCGTTGTCCGTGATCATCCTGATCATGTCCGTGATGTTCGGAACCCTGTATTTCTCAGGCTTCTTCGAACACAAGAGCGAAGCCGCCGCCCACGAAAAAGTGGACGAGTTGGAGAAGGCCGCCGACAACGCACACAACGCGACGCCAGACGGCCCATCGAAGGTGAAGAAGGAATCCGAAGCCACGCGCTTTGAGAACACCTACTTGCAGATCGACAAAGAGTTCATGACCAACATCACGGGCTCTAAAAAAGTGATGGTGGTTCAAGTCGCGGTCATGACGCACTACGATGCCCGCGTGTTTGACAACATGAAGAAGCACGAGTTCGCCATTCGTTCGGCGGTGTTAGACGTGATGCGCCAAAGCACCGAGGCCGATGTGGCCAAATCAGACTTCCGCACCGACATGGCCGCAAAGATCAAAGTGGTGATGAACGAAATTTTGATGAAGTACGAAGACTTCGGCGGCATTGAAGACGTGTTTTTCACCTCTTTTGTGATGCAATAACTTTTGAGTTCACATGAAATCTAATCTGCTCTCGGACGAAGAACTGGCCGCGCTGTCGGAAGGCGTGCGCGACGGATCCATCGAAACCGACACCGGCTTTAACAGCAGCGTTCGGGTGCGTAAGCACGACCTCGCTAGCGAAGACAGTAGCCTAGGTGTCAACGTCTCGTCGATCGACATGATCAACGAACGTTTCATCCGGTTGTTCCGTCTTGGCTTGCTCGAAGTGTTGCGTACCAGCCCACGCGTGAACCCCACACGCGTACAAATTTTGAAGTTCGGCGATTACCTCAAAGGTCTGCGCGCCCCGTTGTCTGTGAACATGGTTCGCATGAACCCGTTGCGCGGTAACTCGGTGATCATCATTGACCCCAATGTGGTGTTTAGCTCGCTGGATAGCTTCTTTGGTGGCTTTGGCAAAGGCGTGGGCGAATTGCCCACGGGCCGCTTGTTCACCCCTACCGAATCACGCATCATCAAGATCATTCTTGAGGTGTTCTTTCGCTCATTGACCGAAGCGTGGGGCCCCTTGATGCAGATCGAGTGCGAACACGTGAGCTCTGAGATCAACCCTCAGTTTGCACAAATCGCCGATGAAAACGACTTGGTGGTGTTGAGTCGATTTGAAGCCGAGGCCACCGCAAGCGGCGGCAAAGGCTTCATCGACTTGGTCTACCCCTACGCCACCTTGAAGCCTGTGCGCGAGTTGCTGAGCAGCCGTGTACAAAGCGGTGAAGGGAACGAAGAGTCAGACAAGAAATGGCGCAAAGAACTCGGCTCGGCAGTGGGCGATGCCAAGCTGGATTTGCAAATCACCATGGGTGAAATCAAAACCACGCTGCACCATTTGAACCATTTGCAAGTAGGCGATTTGTTGTTCTTCAAGAAGGATGACACAGCGCTGATGAGCACCAATGGCGTACCGACCTTCCACGTCAACGTGGGAACACGCGGCTCACAAGTGGCGGTGCAAATTGACCACGAACACGTCCACGGCAAACTCTGAGACAGGAACACATCATGACCGACGAAAAAGAAAACCCAACCCCCGAACTCGACGCAACGCCAGTCGCTGAAGCCGAGCACGACACCCGCACGGACGTGGCGGCACACGCCGAAGAGGTCGAGCCTAGCTTGGAAGATTTCAAGCCAACGATGCCAGGCAACATCAACCCCGAGGTGTTGCAAAACATCGTCGTGAACCTGTCGATTGAAGTGGGTCGCGCGCAAATCAAAATCAAAGATTTGATGCGTCTCACGCAAGGCAGCGTGGTGGAGCTTGACCGCATTGCGGGCGAACCCCTCGACCTGTTGGTGAACAACTCGGTCGTGGCCCAAGGTGAGATCGTGTTGGTGAACGACCGTTATGGTGTTCGCCTGACGCGTGTGGTGCCCTCTTCGGAGCGCCTCAAGCTGATTTAACGCTGGATCATGTCGCCTTTGACCTGACCTCCGCGTTCAATCTCAATTTCGCCATACGTCACAGAGCCGCGCACGCGGCCTGTGCCTCGCACAATGAGTAATTCGCGGCTGATCACGCTTTCGTTCAACTCGCCTTTGACATCCACAAATTGGGCGGTGGTTTTGCCAGTGACCACGCCGGAGACGCCGATCAACACATCGTGCGCTTCAAGATCCCCATCAAACTGACCTGAAATGATGGCTTGGCTTGGTGCTTTGATGGAGCCTTTGAAAACCACACCTTCACCGATGAAGATGCTGTTTTCTTTGGACATGTCTTTTTGATCGTTCATGATTTACTTTCTGCAATGCATGTAAGGGCTTGAGCCCATTGGTACCGGCTGAATTTTCATCAATAACCCCCTTTGGGTCTATACACCACTTGGCGTATATGGCACTCTTAAGGGTCTCAACACGCACACCACGCTCTATGAATGCTGACATCATCGACCCCCAAGCTTTGCTTCGGCTCAGAGCCGTCTGCAGACTCGACCATGCGCGTGTAGCGCGTTTGAGCAATTTGACCGCAGCACAAGTGCGGGAGCTCGAGGAAGGTGGGGAAAGTCATTTCGCATCACACGACCTCAAGGTACAGGCCGCTCTGAAGGTCGCCTGCGCCTTAAGCGGGTCACAGGCCAATGGCATGCCCGTGGTCAATGTTTTTCGTTCCCATGCAGCGGCAGCGGGCTTGGGCCTGACACTTCCGTCCGTCCAGTTTGATCAAAAGCCCCCGACTCAAACTAAGTTCCCAGACACGCCCGAGTTCTTCAAACTCCTGTTGGTGCTTGTCGTGCTGGTGTTCTTGTTGGTCGCTGTTGCCATGCCCTTGCTGTACAGCCTGCCCTCCCCGCCGCCCAAACTTTCGTAACGTTCACGACGCCTCAAAAAAAATGCCTGCAATTTGCAGGCATTTTTCATGGCGTGAACGAGGCTTAGTTCGCGTTGATCTTGCGACCGTTCAGAGGTTGAACCGGACGTGCATTGCGTTTGAAGGGGAAGTCCACCACTTGCTTCTTACCAATGTCCACTGGCGTCTTCAAAATGTAGAAGTTCACACCTTCGGTGCAAGGTGGCGTGGTCAACGAACCTTCATAGCTGTAATGCGTCAATGCGGTGGGTACTAGGCTGCTAGGGTCAAACTTCATTTTGTCCACCACCACCTCGGGGCCTTCAGCCTTAGGGGCGTTGTTCCACAAGGTTTGAATCGCTGCATTGTCTTTGCCGTCGTTGAGCAACACACCCAACACAGCCAGCTTGCCATCGGCATTTTTGTGCACAAAGTGCGCCACCATGGCCATCGGCTTGCCGTCGACTTGTTCTTCGCTAGGACGGTGGAAATGGAATTGCAACAGGTTGTAGACATCCTTGTTGATCTTCAAGGTGCTGCCTGGCTCCACATTCACTTGAATGGTGTGGCCGTTGTTCAATATTTTCAGTGGGCCTTCTTTGTAGTTCACCACCAACACATCTTTTGACTTCTCGAAGGGGCCCGTGATGTTCAAAGGCGATTGCTTGGTGCCTTTGCCGCAGGTTGGGAACTCATCGCCCCAGTTTTCTGGACCCATCTCACCGGCGTAGTCCCAATGGACGCTATGGCCTTTTTTGTGGCCTTTGCTTTCTTTCTCAGCCGCGCAATCAGCCAAAACTTTGATTTTTTGACCGGCTGCCACCAAGGCATTTTGAGCCGCACAAATCGACTTCAAGCGTGAAGTCCACTCGGCCATCTCCAACGCTTTCTGGAAGGCACTCACGGTCTCAGGGTCGTCAGCGCCCTTGGTTAGCAAGCGCAAAGCGCCCAAGCCCAATTGGCGTTCGCTGGTGACAGGGACTTTTTGCGCCTTGATGAAAGCTTCGTAGTCTTGCAACACAACGCCATTGCTGAACGACTCTTTGACAGCCGACAGCTGTTGGGCCGCTGGCTCGTATTCTTCGAGTTTTTCTTTGGCTTCGTCCAGCTCCTTGGTCAGCTTTTCGAGTTCGGCCTGCGCTTCGGTCATGCCTTCGCTGGCATCGGTCAGCTCGTGCATGACGTGGTTTTTACCGGAGTCGCTCCAGTAGCCAAATGCCAAGGCGCCTGCAAGCAGCAAGGCCATGACAAGTTCAATAATCAGGCGTATATATTTTTTCATGGCCATTCACTTGAGTGGGTGCATTTGATAAAGCCAAAAAGCAATGCGCAGCGCGCACGTCTCTCGGGCAGGTGATTGGGTATCGGCTTGATTGTGTCCGAGCTTTAGCCTCATAAACGCAAGAAACATGCGTAAAAGAGGCCGACACTACAATCTTTGCTTCTTCAACAGCCTCTGGATCAACACCATGAACCGCTGCATTTATCCCCAAGGGGAGGCTCAGCTATGAGCCGCAAAGTCTTTATTAAAACCTTCGGTTGCCAAATGAACGAGTATGACTCGGACAAGATGGTGGATGTCCTCGGCGCGGCCCAAGGCTACGAAAAAACCGATGACCCCGAACTTGCCGACCTCATCGTCTTCAATACCTGTTCTGTGGGAGAAAAAGCACAAGAAAAGGTGTTCTCAGACCTCGGTCGCATCCAGCATCTCAAAGCCAAAGGCGTGAAGATTGCCGTGGGCGGTTGCGTGGCCAGCCAAGAAGGCTCCGCCATCATTGCCCGCGCCCCGTATGTGGATGTGGTGTTTGGCCC
>CAIODK010000108.1 GCA_903856995.1 uncultured Burkholderiales bacterium | reverse complement strand
TCGGTCATGCCTTTTTTGTGACCATCCAACTCTTCGAGCACGATCATGGGCAAGAACACGTCGTGTTCTTCGAATCTGTACAAACACATCGGATCGTGCATCAAGACATTGGTATCGAGAACGAACAGTTTGGTGGGGCCCGTGTGCTTCTTTTTGGGTGCAGCCGCACGTGCGGGGGCAGGTTTGCGCTCACCTTTGTAGGCAGGAATTGGTTCGGCGGCTAAGGCTGCGTGTGTTTCATGTGGTTTGACGGGCGCATCATCGTCGACCTCGCGCGCTTCGTGTCGAGGTGCGGGCTTGCGGACACCGCGGGACTTGGCCGGAGCCGTATCTAAGCCCTCGGTGTTCAAAAAAGAGGCTCGTTTGGCTGGGGCAGGAGGCAGTGGCATAGTTGGAACTTAAAGAGTTGAAACGCAAATTGAACACTGAAAGGCAGACACAAAAAGCGAAAAAGCCGCCTGGAGGCCAAGGCGGCTTGTCGTGTGAAACGTGTTCGCTTCTGTCAATGTCATGGAGCCACTATAACCGAGCTCCGTGACATTTATGACACGGCTTTAGGCCGCTGCTGCAGCGGCTTTCTTTAAAGCTTTGACAGCTTTAAGCACATCATCCACATGGCCCGGTACTTTCAGACCTCGCCACTCTTCTTTCAGCAAGCCATCAGCGCCGATCAAGAAGGTACTGCGCTCAATGCCTTTGACTTTTTTACCGTACATGATTTTGTTTTTCACGACGCCAAACATATGACACATTTTTTCTTCTGTATCGGCAATGAGCTCGAAGGGCAGTTCGAGCTTGGCTTTGAACTCATCATGCGATTTCATGTTGTCGCGTGACACACCAAAGACCATGGCGCCAGCTTTGACGAAATCTTTGTACTTGTCGCGAAACTGCATGGCTTCGGTGGTGCAACCAGGCGTGTTGTCCTTTGGGTAAAAGTACAAGACCACGACTTGGCCGTTGTGCGAGTTATTGCTAACCTTAATACCGCTCGTTGCATTGGCATCAAATTCGGGGAGGGGTTTGTTGACAACAATTGCCATAGCGCTCAATCAGGTGTGACAGTTCAGACGGCCGGATGAAGGAGGCGACTGTCGAGACAGCCCCCTTTCGGCAACTCGCTATTTTAACTTATAAACCTTGGCCCTCAATCCTAGGGTGTACTCGGAGAGGCGGGGGCGTGACTTTCGACCAACAAAGCAGCGGCCACCTTGCGGCCTTCGCCCGCCAAAATGTTGTAAGTGCGGCAAGCTGCCTGCGTGTCCATGGTTTCTAGGCCAATTCGGCGCTGCATCAAGCCAATTTGCCATTCTGGCTTGGGAAAACGCAAACGCTCGCCACTGCCGAAGATCACCAACTCCACGTCCAATTCGGCAAGTTGTGCGAAGTGGGCGGGTGTTAAGTCTTCAAAATTTTGGCAATGCCAGTCAACGCGCAAGCCCTCTGAGGTGATCAGCACACTGTGTCGAATTTTTTCGCCTTGGATGGCGATCCATCCTGGCCCATAGGCGGTGACGGACTGGGTCTCGATGCGATCGGGTTGTAATTTCATAAATGCCTTGAGAACTGTGGTCAAATTATAGGTTTCACCATGTAAAAGAGCCCTCGGAGGGACTTTGAAGAAGATCCAAAAATCCAACAAGCTGTCCAACGTCTGTTATGACATTCGCGGTCCCATCATGGACCGAGCGCGTCAAATGGAGGAGGAAGGCCACAAAATCATCAAACTCAACATCGGCAATTTGGCCGTGTTTGGCTTCGATGCGCCTGAAGAAATCCAGCAAGACATGATTCGAAACCTGCCCAACTCGGCGGGCTACTCGGATAGCAAAGGCATTTTCGGCGCCCGCAAAGCGGTGATGCACGAGACGCAAAAGCAAGGTATCAAAGGCGTCACGCTGGACGATATCTACCTCGGAAACGGCGCGAGTGAGCTCATCGTGATGGCCACCAACGGGTTGCTTAACAATGGCGACGAGTTGTTGTTGCCTGCGCCCGACTATCCGTTGTGGACTGCTGCAGTCAGCTTGTCTGGCGGTACGCCTGTGCACTATGTGTGTGACGAAGCGAATGGTTGGATGCCCAACATGGACGACATTCGCGCGAAGATCACCAAGAACACCAAGGGTATTGTGGTCATCAACCCCAACAACCCCACCGGTGCTTTGTACTCAGATGCGCTGCTCATGGACATCGTGTCATTGGCCCGTGAGCATGACTTGATCATCTTTGCCGATGAGGTGTACGACAAGGTCTTGTATGACGGCGTCAAACACACGCCCATTGCCAGCTTGAGTGATGACGTGTTGACCCTGACGTTCAACTCCCTGTCCAAGAGCTATCGCTCATGCGGCTACCGGGCGGGCTGGTTGGTGGTGTCGGGCGACAAGAAGCCGGCAGCCGATTACATCGAGGGCCTCAACATGCTCTCAAACATGCGCCTGTGTGCCAATGTGCCTGGCCAATGGGCGATTCAAACAGCCTTGGGCGGCTACCAGAGCATCAATGATTTGGTGGGCGAGGGCGGTCGTTTGCGCAAGCAACGCGACTTGGCCTATGAACTCATCACGGCCATTCCCGGTGTGACGTGTGTGAAGCCGCAGGCTGCGCTTTATATGTTCCCGCGCTTAGACCCCAAGGTCTATCCGATCAAAGATGACCAGCAGTTTTTCTTGGAGTTGCTCCAAGAAACCAAGGTCATGTTGGTGCAGGGCACGGGCTTTAACTGGAAGAGCACAGACCATTTTCGGATCGTGTTCTTACCCCATGAAGACGACTTGCGTGAGGCCATTTCACGCATCGCAAAATTCCTCGAAAACTACAG
>CAIODK010000107.1 GCA_903856995.1 uncultured Burkholderiales bacterium | reverse complement strand
TTGACAGCAGGCGCATCGAATAGCACTGACAGCAAGTACTACACCGGTGACACGGTGAGTACGACCAACACGGGCGCCAAGTTCACAGACGGCAAGAACGTCAAGTTCGACAGCAGCGGCGGCGTGATTGCCCAAGGCGTGACGATCCAGGGCTTGGCGCTCGACGGTGCTGACAAAAACAACTACACCGTGACGGACGCTTCAAGCGTGACGGCAAAGATTACGCAAAAGTCACTCACAGCCCTCTACGTAGCCAACGACAAAGTCTATAACGGCAACACCAATGCCACCGTCACTGGCACGTTGAAGGACATAGTCACTGGCGACGCCGTAACCGCCACCCACACCAGCGCTACGTTTGACACGGCCGCAGTGGGCACAGACAAAACCGTGACGGTCGCAGGCATTGCTCTAGCAGGCAAGGATGCGAGCAATTACAAAGTCAATGCAGTGGCGACAACAAAAGCGAATGTCACCGCAGTCACGCCCCCGCCTCCTTCACCTGTTGTGCCTAGTAGCGCAGCACCACAGGTGAAGATTCCCGTAGGTTCTGCCAACCCATTCTCACTGGCGTCTGTCGAAGAGATGGATGACGATGTGTGCTCGGCCAACGGCATTGAGAACTTTGAGAGCTGCCAGTGCGAAGAGGCCCAAGGCGTATCTATTTGCTATGAACCTGCAGCAAGTGCAGGTCGCGCATCACATTAATTTAAAATCCAAAAACGGTCATGAAAGAGGTTTCGTCTATGTTTAAAGTCAGCTTACTTACCAGCGCCTGTTTGTGCGTCCTGTCGCTGCAAGGCGCCCATGCGCAATCCAGCGGCCCAACTGCCGCCGATGTGCAACGCAACATCGAGCAAAGCAGGCCCGATATGAGCCGCGTGGCGCCAAAGCCTGTGGCTAAAAAGCCCTCGGCCCCAGCAACGACGGACCAAGGTTTTGCGCGTTTGTCAGCGATTCAAGTCAACAGCCCTTTGTTTCAAGCCGAGTTGATGGCGTATTGGACAAGCGAGATTAACCAGCCGGTGCCGGCCCAAAAGTTGAGCGAGTTCAAAGCGTTTGCTTGGGAGCTGTTTCAAAAGAAGGGCTACTTGGCCTACATCACCACCAGCACACAAGCCACGCGTGACGGGTCAGTACTGACGGTCAGCGTCACTTTGCCCACGGTGGGCAAAGTGACGGTGGTCACCGTGAATGGGGACAAGGGCAAAGAATTTGCCGAAGAGGTGGCTCGCCGCTTTAGCGCTATTTACACAACCGGCACGCCGGTGGATGTGCAGGGGTTTGAGAACCAGCTGACGGCCGCTGCATACGATTTGCCTGTGGACTTGGAGGTGAGTCTGCGTCAAGTCAATGACAAGGTGGTGGATGTGGTGATTAACCTGCGCCCTGTCGAGGCACAACCAGGGACCGTGCTAGGCGGTGTGCTGCAGGGCAACAACTATGGTTTGGAGCAGTTTGGCCGCACGCAGTTGCTGGGCAGTGTGCGCATTGCAGGTGTCACGCCTTTTTCTGAGCTGACGTTGACGACACAACAGTCTGACGGCGTGGGCTACTACCGTGCGGACTATGAGGCCCCTCTGGTGGGTACAGGTATGCGCTGGAAGGTGTATGCCAGCCAAGTGCAGAGCAAGGCGAACACGGTGAAGGGTTGGTCCAACGAAGTCGGCGCAGGTTTAACCAAGCTGCTGAGCACGGATCGCGACGGTCGTTGGCTAGCAGGTGTCGAGACGTCTCGCCGAGAGACACAGAACACGACGGCAGGCCTCACGACCGCAGACCGCGTGGACCAACAGGTGCGCTTAAAGCTACGTGCAGAGTCGAACAAGGGCTGGGTCGATAGCTTCAACAACGAGTTTGTGCTGGTCAGCGGCCGTATGAACTTGGACCGTTGGGAGGATGACAAAACAGATGATGTTTCGCCGAGCACAGGGCTGAACGTTGCGGGCACTTACCAAAAGCTGGAGATGAACGGCGGTTTGTCGCAAGCGCTGGGCAATGACGGTATTTACACAGGTTCGGTGCGTTGGAGAGCGCAAACGACGGGTAAAAACCTAGACACGTACAACAAAATGTCGCTGGGTGGTGTGAACGGTATTCGTGCTTACAAATCCACAGACGGCGTGGGCGACCAAGGGGCACAGATGTCGTTTGACATCATTCACCAAGTGGTGCCCGATGTGTATGGCGGATTGTTTTACGACGTGGGTGTGGTGAAGAACAGCCACACACCGTCGAGCACCGCCACCGACACCGGCGCTTATTTGCTGCAAGGTGTGGGCTGGCAGGTGGGCGGCAAGATCAATGAGTTCAATTGGTCATTGTCTGTGGCGCATGCCTTTGGCAAAACGCCTGGGCCTGGCGTGTGGCTATCAACCAATACCCAGCCGGGTGACGTGCGTGGGAACTTTGCGATCACACGATCGTTCTAACCCATGCCATGCAAAAGGCCCGCATAACGGGCCTTTTGTGTTTTTAAGCAAACGCCCTTTGACGGGCGTTTGTGCTTAGTGGAACTGCTCTTCTTCGGTCGAACCGGTGAGGGCTTTGACAGAAGACGAACCGCCTTGGATCACGGTAGTCACGTCGTCGAAGTAGCCTGCGCCCACTTCTTGTTGGTGTGACACGAAGGTGTAACCCTTGTCGCGTGCTGCGAATTCAGGCTCTTGCACCATGTTGACGTAATGCTTCATGCCTTCGCCGTTGGCGTAGGCGTGTGCAAACTGGAATGTGTTGTACCAGTTGATGTGAATGCCAGCCAAGGTGATGAACTGGTATTTGTAGCCCAAAGCCGACAGGTCTTCTTGGAACGAAGCGATCTGTGTGTCGTTGAGGTTTTTCTTCCAGTTGAAAGATGGTGAGCAGTTGTACGACAGCAACTTGCCTGGGCAAGCAGCGTGCACAGCTTGTGCGAATTCGCGTGCGAAGCCAATGTCTGGCACGCCTGTTTCGCACCACACCAAGTCAGCGTAAGGGGCGTATGCAACGCCGCGGCTGATGGCTTGTTCCAAACCGTTTTTGACGCGGTAGAAGCCTTCAGGTGTGCGCTCGCCAGTCAAGAACGGCTTGTCGTTGGCGTCGTGGTCAGAAGTGATCAGGTTAGCCGCTTCAGCATCGGTACGGGCCAAGACGATGGTGGATGTACCCATGACGTCAGCAGCGAAACGTGCAGAGATCAATTTCTCGCAAGCTTCTTGTGTTGGGACCAACACTTTGCCGCCCATGTGACCGCACTTCTTCACCGCAGCCAATTGGTCTTCGAAGTGAACACCAGCAGCGCCAGAGGCAATCATGCTTTTCATCAATTCAAACGCGTTCAACACGCCGCCAAAACCGGCTTCAGCGTCAGCCACGATGGGCAAGAAGTAATCGATGAATTCTTTGTCGCCTGGGTTGATGCCACGGCCCCATTGGATCTCGTCAGCACGCTTGAAGGTGTTGTTGATGCGACGAACCATCGTAGGCACAGAGTCGTACGCGTAGAGCGATTGGTCTGGGTACATGGTTTCTGAAGTGTTGCCGTCCGCAGCGACTTGCCAGCCTGACAAGTACACCGCTTCCAAGCCAGCTTTGGCTTGTTGCATGGCTTGACCAGCACTGATGGCGCCGAATGCGTTGACGTAGCCTTTCTTGGCGCCGCCGTTGACTTTTTCCCAGAGCTTTTCTGCACCGCGCTTGGCGAGTGTGTGCTCGATTGGCATGCTGCCGCGCAAACGCACGACGTCAGCAGCAGAGTAACCGCGCTTCACGCCTTTCCAGCGTGGGTTGGTCGCCCAGTCTTTTTCGAGTGCGGCAATTTGTTGTTCGCGGCTGAGTTGTTCATTCAGAGATTGAGGCATGGTTCGCTCCAGGAGAGTTGAGGTTTTGTCGATGGGTCTACTATAAGTCTTATACAAGACCAAAGAAGCCTCTTATGTCTTATATAAGAATTTATTTTTCTATATATAAAACAACTACTTATTATCGTAATACCGAATTATGAAATTCGATTTCTCATATTAAGAAAAAATATTGCGACGCAGCATTGCGATTTATCACAATATAAAAAACGTTTTCAAAGTTTGAGTCGTGCTTCCAACCCTGCCTGAAAAAAGAGCCGCGCTGCCAACTTGTGGCGCCGAAAAACATGCACATAAAAAACAACATCCTCCAATGAAAAAGTTGTGTTTAGCTTGGAAAGACCTGCGTTCTCAATTAGCATCCGCAATGCTCGAGAGCGATATCTCTCAGGGCTTGACAAAAAACTCTTCTAGAAGGAAATCAACCATGGCAACTGCAAAGAAAGCTCCGGCTAAAAAAGTGGCAGCAAAGAAAGCTGCACCCGCAAAAAAAGTAGCAGCGAAAAAAGTCGCTCCTGCTAAAAAAGTAACCGCCAAGAAAGCGGCTCCTGCTAAAAAAGCAGCGCCTGCGAAGAAGGTCGTTGCTAAGAAGGCCCCCGCCAAAAAAGTAGCCGCCAAAAAGGCGCCTGCTAAAAAAGCGGCCCCTGCGAAAAAAGTCGTTGCTAAGAAGGCACCTGCCAAAAAAGTAGCCGCCAAAAAGGCGCCTGCTAAAAAGCGCACACCGAACGCCGCATTCATGCGCGCGCTCACACCTAGCGCCGCTTTGGCTGCTGTGATTGGTACTGCAGCTGTGCCTCGCACAGAAGTCGTGAGCAAGATGTGGACATACATCAAGAAACACGGCCTGCAAGACAAAGTCAACAAGCGCAACATCAATGCGGATGACAAGCTCCGCGCTGTGTTCGGCAAAGCCCAAGTCACCATGTTTGAATTGGCTGGCTTGATCGGCAAGCACCTGAAGTAATTCGGTTTCTGCTGAATCAAAAAAGGCCGCAATTGCGGCCTTTTTTGTGTCTATCGATTTTAGATTTTGGTTTGTTTGGCCAATGCCGCGTAACGCATCGCGCTGAGCGTGCCGCGTGTGGTGATGACGTCTTCGTCGATCATGACTTCAATCAATGTCCCCTGCTCGCTTGCCAAGGCATCTTTGAACACAGCTTCAAACTCCGACGTGCGTGTGATGCGCACACCGGCATACCCATAGGCGCGCGCGAGTGCCGCAAAGTCTGGGTTGGCCAATTTTGACCCGCTTTGACGGGTTGGAAACTCTCGCTCTTGATGCATGCGGATCGTGCCGTATACCCCGTTGTTGAGCAACACGATGATGCTTTTTCCGCCATGCTGCACGGCGGTGGCTAGCTCTTGGCCGTTCATTAAAAAATCCCCATCCCCCGAAATAGTGAACGCAGTTCGTCCAGTCAGGAGGTTGGCAGCAATCCCTGCAGGCACGCCATAGCCCATCGAGCCCGCCGTGGGCGCCAGTTGCACGCGTCCAACTTGGGCCAAGCCATGGTGCTGATGGAATCGATGGATCCAGCTGGCAAAGTTGCCTGCGCCATTGGTGAGCACGGCATCGTCTGGCAACAGGCGGCTGATGACCGCCACGATGGCCGGCATATCGATGTCGCCGGGTAAGGCTTGGGGTTGCAGATTGGTTTGATAGTCAGCCTGGGCTTGCGCGGTCCAAGCGTCCCACGGTATGTGGTTTGGCGCGGTCAGCACTTCGAGCGAACGGGCTGCCGCATTCATGGTCGAGAGCAAGGCGAGGTCGGCTTGGTAGACGCGGTTGAGCTCTTCTGCACTGGCGTGGATGTGCACTAATTTTTGCAGTGGCTTGGGGGCTTGCAGCAAGGTGTAGCCGCTGGTGGTCATCTCACCCAAACGAGGGCCAATAGCAATAACCAAATCGCTGTCACGAATACGCTGCGCGAGTTTGGGGTTGATGCCAATGCCGACATCGCCTGCGTATTGGGGGTGGTGGTTGTCAAAGGTGTCTTGTGCGCGAAATGAGTTGCCGACAGGTAAGTTCCAATTCTCCGCAAACCGTTGCAAGGCTTGGGCCGCCTGCGGTGTCCAACCGCTGCCACCGGCAATGACGAAGGGGCGTTGCGCTGCCAACAACATGTCACGCAATTGGCGCAAGGCGCCTGGGTCGACCCAGGCTTGCACAGGCTCAACGCGCGGCAAGGGGCGTGAGGTGACTTCATGCATCAACATGTCCTCAGGCAACACCAACACGACAGGGCCTGGGCGACCGTTCATGGCCGTAGCAAAGGCGCGGGCAATGTACTCAGGGATGCGGGAGGGGTCGTCGATGCGCTCAACGCGCTTGGCCATGCCACGCGTGCTGGGGCCGAAGAAGCTGTTGAAGTCGACCTCTTGAAATGCTTCACGGTCCCGAAAGTCGCTGCCCACGTCGCCAACAAACAAGACCATCGGGGTGCTGTCTTGATAGGCTGTGTGCACGCCGATGGACGCATTGGTGGCCCCAGGCCCCCGCGTGACAAAACAGACGCCAGGACGACCGGTTAAACGCCCCTGCGCGTCTGCCATAAAGGCGGCCCCGCCCTCTTGACGGTTGGTGATGAACTGAATTCGGTCGCGATACGTGTGAAACCCATCGAGCACGGCTAAGTAGCTTTCGCCTGGAACACCGAAGGCGTGGGTCACGCCTTGCTCAATCAAACACTCAACCAACAAGTGCCCAGCGATTTGTACCGTCATCAGATCCCCTTCGCCGTCTCAGGCGTGAACTGTTCTGCGTCCTACGCCCAATGCGACCAACACGCTGAGCAGCAACACAAAGGCGGCACCCAGCAAGGTGGCGCCATACCAACCATGGTCCATGAACACACCAAAGATGAGGGGGGAAATGGCAAAGCCCACATCAAGCCCCGAATACACCATGCCGTAGACACGGCCTGTGGCGCCTTTGGGGGTGGCCTTCTTGATCATCATGTCGCGCGATGGACCGCCGACACCAATGGCCAAACCTGTGGCGGCCAAGATCACCATGGTGAGCGTTGCACCAAAGAGCCCGCTGCCGCATAAGGCCATGAACAGGGCGGCCACAGTCATGCAACTGGCCACCACCTTGTCGCTTTGTTTGGGCCAACGCGAGGCGACAAAACCGCCCACAAACATGCCCGCTGCGGCGCACAGCATGTACGCGGTCAAGGTAAGGGTGGCGGCCTCAAAGGTCACGTGATGCAGGGCTTGCAAAATCGACACAGCAAAGCTTTGCACCACGGCCAAGGTCATGGTGGAGAGAAAGAAAAATCCAAAGCACCACCAGACAACGGGGATTTTTAAAAAAGCCAAGGTGCTCACGTTGCTTGCACCTTGCTTGTGATCCACAACTTCCGCTTGCAAATGCGTACGCTGCCAAAGCAGCAGCAGGAAGATGCCGACAAACACCAAAGCGGCAGCCACATAGGCCGTGCGCCAATCGAACGCGGTACTCAACCCAACCATGAAGACAGGGGCTACCGCCCAGCCCAAGTTACCCGTCAAGCCATGGGCGCTGAAGGCGTAGCCCAAACGGGGTAGAGATACTTTTTGGTTGAGGATGGTGAAGTCCACCGGATGGAACGAACAGTTGCCCAAGCCCAACAACGCAGCCCCCATCATCAAGCCCACGTAGCTGTTGGCCACGGAGACCAACAAGCAACCAGCAGCCAACACCAGCAACGAACCAAACAACACGGGCCGAGCACCAAAGCGGTCCACCACAAAACCAGCGGACGCTTGCCCCATGCCGGAGACGACGAAGAACACCGTCATCAAAAAACCAAGTTCGGAGTAGCTCAACCCAAAGGTGCTCATGAACACAGGGAACATGAGCGGCAACAACAGGTGGGAGAAATGAGAGCTGGCATGTGCCACGCCAACCAAACCGATGACAGCGGCATCATCGCGCCAATGGATAGCTTCTGGATTGAGAGTGGTCATAAAAATGCAGCAAAAAGGATGGTGGCATCCTAACTGCTGCACATCGCGGGCAACGTCCTCTGGGGGACAAGCCCCTCACCCGCTGTGGGTCAAACCACGGCTTGGGTGAAGGTGAATTCACCAGGCGCGCGCACGGGGTCCACATTGACCGCAATCGTGTCTTTGGGCAAGAACTTACCCTCCAACAACAACTTAGACAATGGGTTCTCGATGCGTTGTTGAATGGCGCGTTTCAAAGGACGCGCACCAAACACAGGGTCAAAGCCAACCTTAGCCAATTCAGCCAAGGCCGCAGACGAGACATTCAGACCCAAGTCCATCTTGGCCAAACGAGCAGCTAAGATTTTGAGCTGGATATCGGCAATGCGTGCAATGTGCTCGGCATCCAAGGCGTGGAAGACCACGGTCTCGTCAATGCGGTTCAAGAACTCAGGACGGAAGTGAGATTTGAGCTCATCCCAGACCGCATCCTTGATGTCTTGTGCATCTTGACCCACCATGCTTTGGATGATGGGCGAACCGATGTTGGACGTCATCACGATGACGGTGTTTTTGAAGTCCACCGTGCGGCCTTGACCATCCGTCAAACGACCATCGTCGAGCACTTGCAACAAGATGTTGAACACATCGGGGTGCGCCTTCTCAACCTCGTCAAGCAACAGCACGCTGTAGGGTTTGCGGCGGACCGCTTCTGTCAGGTAACCGCCTTCGTCGTACCCCACATAGCCGGGAGGCGCGCCGACCAAACGACTGACTGAGTGCTTCTCCATGAACTCACTCATGTCGATGCGAATCATGTGGTCTTCGCTGTCAAACAAGAAGCCAGCCAAGGCCTTGCACAGCTCGGTCTTGCCCACGCCGGTGGGGCCCAAAAACATGAAGGAACCGGTGGGTCGGTTGGGATCACCCAAGCCCGCGCGTGAACGACGGATGGCGTTGGCAACGGCGGTGATGGCCTCTTCTTGGCCCACCACGCGGTCGTGCAGTTTGTCTTCCATTTGCAAGAGCTTGTCGCGCTCACCTTGCATGAGTTTGGCAACGGGTATGCCAGTGGCACGGGCCACGACTTCGGCAATTTCTTCTGCGCCCACTTGCGTGCGCAGCAGGCGGTGCCCGCCGGTTGCATTGACCTTGCTGCTCTCGCGCGCGTTGGCTTCTTTCAGGCGCTTTTCGAGTTCTGGCAATTTGCCGTACT
>CAIODK010000106.1 GCA_903856995.1 uncultured Burkholderiales bacterium | reverse complement strand
CTGCCACCGCAGGCGCCTGCAAGTCATGCCACGATGACTTCAGAGCCAAGTAATTAGCGCACTTGAATCAGATGATGTGCTGTTGCCGCAGTCGTGCAACAGCCTTCTCATCGAGTTTAAGAAGATCTCGCAACACCTCATCGGTGTGTTGGCCCAGCGTGGGCGGAGCGAAATCAGTGCGCACAGGGGTGGCGCTGAGCTTCATGGGGCTGGCCACCAACTCAACCGGCCCACTGGCTGGGTGTTGCCATGTGGTCACCATCTCACGTGAACGAATGTGTGGGTCAGCAAACACTTCGGCCAAGTTGTTGATCGCACCGCAAGGAACCTTAGCGGCTTCTAACGCCGCCAGCCAATCCGCCTTGCAGCGTGTGAGCATCACGGCTTCCAGCAAAGGGACGAGTACAGCGCGGTGACGCACGCGGTCGGCGTTCTTCACAAAGCGAGGATCGTTGCACAGGTCTGTGCGACCAGCGACAGCGCAAAATTTTGCGAATTGACCGTCGTTGCCGACAGCCAAAATCAGGTGATCTTTTGTGCCGTCAACCGCAGGGGCAACTTCAAACACCTGATACGGCACGATATTTTGATGGGCATTTCCAGCGCGCCCCGGCACTGTGCCCACGTGTTGGCCCGACACCAAATAGTTGGCCCCCAAGTTGGCCAGCATGGCAACTTGTGTGTCCAGCAACGCCATGTCGATGTGTTGACCATGGGACGTTTTTTCAGCATGGCGAAGTGCGGCCAGTATTGCAACCGTGGCATACATGCCCGTGAATAAATCCGCCACCGCCACCCCCACTTTTTGAGGACCGCCGCCTAAATCGTCGCGCTCACCCGTGATGCTCATCAATCCGCCTATGCCTTGAATCGCGTAGTCGTAGCCAGCGCGATCACGGTAAGGCCCCGTTTGACCAAACCCCGTCACACTGCAATAAACCAGTTTGGGGTTGAGTTGAGACAGGGTTGCGTAGTCCAAACCGTAACGCGCCATATCACCCACTTTGAAGTTCTCAATGAACACGTCGCAGGACGCCACCAGTTGGCGTATCAGGTCTTGGCCTTGGGGCGTGGCAATGTCACAGGTGACGGAGCGTTTGTTGCGGTTGGTGCCTAGGTAATAAGCGGCATCGGTGGTGTCAACACCCTGTGAGTCTTTCAGGAATGGAGGCCCCCATGTGCGCGTATCGTCGCCCGTGTCTGGGCGTTCAATCTTGATCACGTCTGCGCCTAAATCGGCCAACGTTTGCGTGCACCAAGGCCCGGCTAAAACACGGGAAAGGTCAAGGATGCGGATGCCGTCGAGTGAGTTCATACCACCATTGTCGGACAAGTGACAGAGATGCAAGGACATCACCGCACGAACTAATACGCGCTTGCTAAGACCTCTGATAATGCTGAACATGACAACACCCAACTTGCGCAACAACTTGCGCACGGCACTGACGCTGATCTGCTTATGCCTATCGGCTTGCACACCCGCGCTGAATTGGCGGCAAGTGAGCCAAGACGGCGCAAGCGTGCAGCTCTTGTTTCCCTGCAAACCGGATCAAGCCAGAAGAGAAGTGCCGCTGACCGCGGGCGAGCATGCGGTGGCTGGCACTCTGTCATTGCAAGGCTGTGAGGCCAGTGGCATGCAGTTCACGTTTGCGCAGCTGCGCGTGCCAACAGGGGTCACGCCCGCCGAGGCGTTGAAAAATTGGCGCTTGGCCAGTCTGCTTCCATTGCAAGCCGCGCCGGCCGACGCCATGTCGGATGAATGGGTGGTCAAGGGCGCGCACATGGCTCCCGCACCCGTCAGAACCCGTGTGTTGAATGACAAGCATCAAGCCCATTTCGTGTGGTTTGCCAGCGCAGACCATCTGTATCAAGCCGCGGTGTATGGACAGCCCAAAGACAAGGGACTGACCGAAGCTGCAGAAACCTTCTTTTCAGGAATCAAGTTGCCATGAACCATGATGTATTGCCACGCCGAACAGCGGTGTGGGTGTTTGTGGCCCTTGCCTCGGCCTATTTTTTGTCAACGCTGTTGCGCGCCATCACGGCCACGCTGTCCCCCACCTTGAGTTTGGAGTTTGGCTTGGAGGCCCGCGACCTAGGGCTGTTGGCCGGCGGTTATTTCTTTGGGTTTGCACTCACGCAGTTGCCGATGGGACATTGGTTAGACAAACACGGCCCCAAAAAAGTGGTGCTCAGCTTCTTAGGCGTGGCAGTGCTTGGGTGCGTGGCGTTTGCATGTGCGACGGACTTTGCCGGTTTACTCATGGCCCGCATGATGATAGGCATCGGCGTGAGCGCCTGCTTGATGGCCCCGCTCACAGGCTATCGCCGTTGGCTTGCACATGAGCAACAGCAACGAGCCAATGCGTGGATGCTGATGACGGGGGCTTTGGGCATGTTGGCCTCAACCCTGCCAGTGCAGTGGTTGTTACCCGTGATGGGCTGGCGTTGGATGTTCGTGGGCTTGGCCCTGCTCATCTTGCTGTCGATGGCCTTGATGGCTTGGCAGGTGCCAAAGTGGCGCGTGGCAGAACCCACCCCACACGTCGGCATCTTGGCGAGCTATGCGCAGGTGTGGCGCAACCCCTATTTCAGAAGCCTCACACCGATGGGCTTTTTCAATTACGGCGGCATGATCGCCATGCAAACCTTATGGGCCGGCCCATGGATGGTCAAGGTCGCAGGCTACACACCACTCGAGGCGGCGACAGGGCTGTTTTGGGTCAACGTTTGTATGTTGATCACGTTCTGGCTGTGGGGTTTGGTCACACCCCGTCTGTTCAAACGTGGTTACACGGCCAACCAGCTCATGACCTACGGCGTGCCGTTGACCTTCTGTGTGCAGCTCTACATCGTGTTAGCCGGAGCGGATGCCGGCGCTTTGCATTGGGCCTTGTTTTGCATCACCAGCTCCTTCGTTTCGCTGGCACAACCCGCCGTTGGCATGGCCTTCCCCCCCGCGTTGGCGGGACGTGCGTTGTCGGCCTTCAACCTCGTGCTGTTCTTGGGCGTGTTTGTGGTGCAGTGGGGCATGGGCTTGATGATTGACGGATTCAAAGCCGCAGGCATTCAAGAGCCGCAAGCGTTTCAGTGCGCCATGGGTGTGTTTTTCGTGTGTTGTCTTGCGGCCTATGGCTACTTTGTGAAGTGCAAGTCAAACAGCAGATAATTGCAAGACACTCATTGCATTTTCATGACCAACCGCATCCTCATCATTGCCCATGCACCGCTGGCTAGCGCTTTGCGTGATTGCGCCATGCATGTGTATCCGGAATGCGCAGAAGCTGTTGTCGCGCTCGATGTGTTGCCACAGGCTCAGCCCGAGGACACCTTGGCCCAAGCCCTGCAAGCGGTGGGAGGCTCGGTAGACGAAAGCCTGCTCGTGCTGACCGATATCTTTGGCGCGACCCCAGCCAATGTGGCTCAAAAACTCGTCGCGGGCAGTGGTGCCAAACTCATTGCGGGCGTGAACTTGCCCATGTTATTTAGAACCGTGTGTTATCGCCACGAAGCGCTAGAGACGCTCGTCGCACGCGCCCTTGCCGGCGGCACACAAGGCGTGATGCAAGTTGCCATCACCGCCCCTCAGAATCAAAATCGTCGAAACCATGATCAAAACCAACACGACCATCACCAATAAATTAGGGCTCCATGCACGCGCTTCGGCCAAACTCACCAAACTTGCCGGAAGCTTTCCGTGCGAGGTGTGGCTCAGCAAAGGTGAGCGCCGTGTGAATGCCAAAAGCATCATGGGCGTGATGATGTTGGCCGCCGGCATCGGCAGCCAAGTCGAGCTAGAAATTGATGGTGAGCAAGAGCAAGCAGCCACGGATGCTCTGTTGGCCTTGATGGCCGACAAATTCGGCGAAGGCGAATAAGGCCCCACCATGACATTTTCCATTCACGGACTCGCAGTTGCGCGCGGCATTGCCATTGGGCGTGCCGTGTTGGTGGCGTCGAGCCGCGTGGATGTCGCGCACTATTTCATCAAGCCTGAGCAGGTTCAATCTGAACTAGAGCGCTTGGCCGAAGCACGGAACGCCGTTTGTGTCGAGCTGCAAAGCCTGCATGACAACCTGCCCAAAGATTCGCCGCCAGAGTTGTCTGCGATCTTGGAAGTCCACTTGATGATGTTGCAAGACACCATGATGGTGGACGGCGTCAAGGGTTGGATCAAAGACCGCCTCTACAACGCCGAGTGGGCTTTGACCTCGCAACTGGACGTGGTCGCGCGCCAGTTTGACGAAATGGATGACCCCTATTTGCGCGAGCGCAAAGGTGACTTGGAGCAAGTGGTCGAGCGCATCTTGCGTCACATCAAGGGCATGGCAACGGTACTGCCACAAGTCAATATCAAGCGGAACCAGCAACCGCGCCAGCAAGATTTGCAATTAGGTGACATGGACGTGCCGCTGGTACTGGTCGCACACGACTTGTCGCCTGCGGACATGCTGCAGTTCAAGCAAAGTGTGTTCACTGGCTTCGTGACGGATGTGGGCGGTAAAACCTCGCACACCGCCATCGTGGCGCGCAGCCTAGACATCCCTGCCGTGGTCGGTGCGCGCACCGCGAGCCAACTGATACGCCAAGACGACTGGATCATCATCGATGGTGACGCCGGCGTGGTCATCGTCAACCCATCCCCCATCATCTTGGCGGAATACGGCTTCAAACAACGCCAAGCCCAAGTCGAGCGCGAACGGCTGTCTCGCCTGCGCCATACGCCCTCGGTCACCTTAGATGGGCAACGGATTGAGTTGCTGGCCAACATTGAAATGCCTGAAGATGCACCTGCTGCATTGGACGTCAGCGCGGTTGGTGTGGGCCTGTTTCGCAGCGAGTTTTTGTTCATGGGCCGCGAAGGCGCATTGCCTGATGAAGAAGAGCAATACGATGCCTACAAGCGTGCAGTAGACGGCATGAAAGGCCTGCCTGTCACCATTCGCTCGGTGGACATTGGGGCAGACAAACCGCTCGATCGCACGGCCAAAGACGAAACCCATTTGAACCCTGCGTTGGGTCTGCGCGCCATTCGGTGGAGCTTGGCCGATCCGGCGATGTTCTTGACCCAGTTGCGCGCCATCTTGCGTGCCGCGGCACATGGCCAAGTGCATTTGCTCATTCCCATGCTGGCGCATGCACGTGAAATCAAACAAACATTGGCCTTGCTAGACAAAGCCCGCCAGCAGCTAGACGCGCGGGGCGTGGTGTTTGGCCCTGTCAAAGTAGGCGCCATGATCGAAGTGCCCGCTGCCGCCTTGAGCGTGAAAATGTTCTTGCGCTATTTCGACTTCTTGTCGGTGGGCACCAACGACTTGATCCAGTACACCTTGGCGATTGACCGTGCGGATGAATCGGTGGCCCATCTGTATGACCCGCTCCACCCCGCGGTGCTTCGGTTGGTGGCAGACGTCATTGCCGAATGTCGCGCCCAAGGCAAGAGCGTGAGCGTGTGCGGCGAAATGGCCGGTGACCCCACACTGACACGCTTGCTGCTGGGCCTGGGCTTGCGCAGCTTCTCGATGCACCCAACGCAAATCTTGGCCGTCAAGCAAGAAATCTTGCGCGCAGACACCACCAAGCTACAGGCTTGGGCAGAGCAGGTGTTGGCATCGGAAGACCCCGCACTGCTGATGGGCGCTTGAGACGCAAAAAAGCCAAGAGGCGTTGCACACACCTCTTGGCCTTCACGTCAGATGTAAAACGGCACAAGGCCGGCTTACCTTAGACTTTAGGCGCTGCCAATGAGCCCCACACCGCTTCAATGGCCATGCCGATGGCCAGCAGATTGGCGTCTGAGCCCAATGGGCCGTCAATCTCCATGCCCACTGGCAAGCCGCCAGTTGTCATGCCCGCAGGGATCGACAGGCTAGGAATGCCGGCATTGGTGCAGGGGTCGGTGTTGCGGATGCAGGTGCCAAAGGTTGGGCCCGTTTTCGCAACGCCACCCACGGTGTAGCTGAGTGCGTCAGAACCTTTAACCGCATCAATCTTTGGCGCTGCCAAGAGGGTCGTTGGGAACAACACACACTCCACGTCTTGCGCAGCAAAGTAGTCTTTGTAGAGTTTTTGCAATTGTGCGCGCCCACCTGTAACGGGGACCATGGCTGCGTCATAAGCGCCTTTACCCAGTCCATCAGTGCCAACAGGGGCGGCGCCAAAGTAGTCTGGCTGGATACGAACCATAAAGGCGCCTTGGACGTCAGGGCTGGCCAATCCAGCAGTCACTTGCGCAACGGTGGTGATAGTCGAGTTGTTGGCGGCCAAGTAGGCAGGAATCGCTGCAATGGGCTCATGCAAAGCAATCG
>CAIODK010000105.1 GCA_903856995.1 uncultured Burkholderiales bacterium | reverse complement strand
TTCATCGCAAGTCCTTTGAAAGTTGGCACGAATTTTAGGTAGCGTCCGTCTACTTAAGGGATGTGCGTGAGTACAAAAAAAAGCGAGCGGTGTTTCCACCGCTCGCTTTTTTGTCGCAATTCCCGAAGGAGATTACTTCAACTGAGCCTTGAGCAATTTGCCCAATTCAGATGGGTTGCGTGTGACGATGAAGCCGCACTCTTCCATGATGGCCAGTTTGGCATCGGCTGTATCTGCACCGCCAGAAATCAAAGCACCCGCATGGCCCATGCGCTTGCCTGGAGGGGCAGTCACACCAGCGATGAAGCCAACGATTGGCTTTTTCATGTTGGCTTTGCACCACATGGCGGCTTCGGCTTCGTCTGGTCCACCGATTTCACCAATCATGATGACAGCGTCGGTGTCTGGATCGTCGTTGAACGCTTGCATCACATCGATGTGCTTCAAACCGTTGATCGGGTCGCCACCGATACCGACAGCACTGGATTGGCCCAAGCCAACTTCAGTCAACATCGCCACGGCTTCGTACGTCAATGTGCCCGAACGGGACACCACGCCGATGCGGCCTTTGCGGTGGATGTGACCAGGCATGATGCCGATCTTGATTTCGTCAGGCGTGATCAAACCAGGGCAGTTAGGGCCAAGCAACAAAGTCTTCTTGCCGCCAGCCGCTTCCTTGGCTTTCATTTTGTTGCGCAACTCGAGCATGTCGCGGACAGGGATGCCTTCGGTGATACAGATGGCCAAGTCGAGGTCGGCTTCAACCGCTTCCCAGATGGCTGCAGCAGCGCCAGCGGGTGGCACGTAGATCACAGAAACAGTCGCGCCGGTGTTGTGCGCAGCTTCTTTGACGGAGGCAAAGATTGGCACGTCAAAAATCTTTTCGCCGGCTTTCTTCGGGTTCACACCCGCGACGAAACAGTTTTTACCGTTTGCGTATTCGATGCACTTTTCAGTGTGGAACTGACCGGTTTTACCGGTGATACCTTGGGTGATGACCTTGGTGTTTTTATTGATGTAGATTGACATTTGGTGTCCTTACTTAACAGCGGCAACGATGGCCGTTGCGGCTTCGGCCATGGTGTCGGCAGAGATGATGGGCAGACCTGATTCGGCCAACATTTTCTTGCCCAACTCGTCGTTGGTACCCTTCATGCGCACCACCAATGGCACGGACAAGTTCACTGCTTTACAAGCTGTGATCACGCCGCTGGCGATGGTGTCGCACTTCATGATGCCGCCGAAGATGTTGACCAAAATGCCTTTGACATTCTTGTTCGCCAACATGATCTTGAACGCTTCAGTGACTTTCTCAGCAGTTGCGCCGCCGCCCACGTCCAAGAAGTTAGCGGGCTCGCCGCCGAACAACTTGATGGTGTCCATGGTGGCCATGGCCAAGCCAGCACCGTTGACCAAGCAACCGATGTTGCCGTCCAACGAGATGTAAGCCAAGTCAAACTTGGATGCTTCGACTTCAGCAGGATCTTCTTCGTCCAAATCGCGGTAAGCCACGATTTCTGGGTGACGGAACAAAGCGTTGGCATCGAAGTTGAACTTCGCATCCAAAGCCATCACGTTGCCTTTGCTGTCGCGGTTCAGTGGGTTGATTTCCACCAACGATGCGTCAGTTTCCATGTAGCACTGGTACAGCTTCTTGAAGATGTCCACAGCTTGCGCGGTGGAGTCAGCAGGCATGCCAATGGCGTCTGCAATCTTCTTGGCTTGTGCATCGCCCAAACCAGTCAACGGGTCAATGAACTCGGTGATGATTTTTTCTGGGGTGCTGTGAGCAACTTCTTCAATGTCCATGCCGCCTTCGCTTGACGCGATGAAAGCAATCTTTTGCGTTGCACGGTCGGTCACAACCGACACGTAATATTCTTTGTTGATGTCAGCGCCGTCTTCAATATAGAGACGACGGACTTTTTGGCCGGCTGGTCCAGTTTGGTGCGTGACGAGCTGCATGCCCAAGATCTCGCCTGCCAAACGGGTCAAGTCTTCGATGGTCTTAGCCACTTTGACGCCGCCGCCTTTGCCGCGACCGCCTGCGTGGATTTGGGCTTTCACAACCCAAACTGGGCCGCCCAATTTTTGCGCGGCTTCCACCGCTTCTTGTACCGTGAACGCAGGGATACCGCGTGGCACTGGCACACCAAATTGACGCAAGATTTCCTTGCCTTGGTACTCGTGAATCTTCATGAGATCTCTCTTAGTAATCGGGGGGTTTGTAATGCGCTGCAGTTCCGCAAATGGACCTTGGCAACGTTGAACAGAGCACATAAATGTATCATGCTGCATCGCGTCAAACTTGTAATTGGCTTACTAGAGCCTCACTGACGTCCAATTTTCTTTGTACTTTTGGTTACCCCTATGCACAAGATCTTCATTGATGGCGAAGCCGGCACCACCGGTCTGCAAATTCGTGAGCGTTTGGCTGCGATGCCCTTCGTCGAGCTCGTCAGCATCGATCCCGCTAAGCGCAAGGACCCTGAGGCTAAGCGCGCGCTCATGTCGGGTGTGGACATGGTCATCCTGTGCCTGCACGACGACCACGCGCTTGAGTCGGTCGCCATGATCGACAGCCTGAGCGGCAAGCAACCCAAAATCATCGATGCATCCACCGCGCACCGCGTAGCCCCTGGCTGGGTCTATGGCTTCCCAGAACTGGCTGCGGGCCAACGCGAAGCCGTGGCGAACGCCCAACGCGTGGCCAACCCAGGCTGCTACGCAACTGGTGCGATTGCGCTGCTGCGCCCCTTGATTGATGCTGGCTTGATACCTGCCGACTTCCCCGTGGCACTACCCTCGGTCAGTGGCTATTCTGGCGGCGGCCGCGCCATGATTGAAGACTATGAAGCCGGCAAGGCGCCGCTGTATGAAGCCTATGCCTTGGGCCTAGAGCACAAACACATTCCTGAAATCATGGCCTACACAGGCTTGACTCGCCGGCCTTTGTTTGTGCCCTCCGTCAGTAACTTCCGCCAAGGCATGCTGGTGCAGTTGCCCATCCATTTGGACATGCTTCCTGGCAAACCCAAGGCCGCCGAGTTGCATGACGCACTGGCCAAACACTATGGCCAAAGCCCAGACAGCTGGGTCAGCGTGCAACCGGGGACAGCCGACGGCAAGCTCGACGCCACCGCGCTGAACGACACCAACCAACTAGAAATTCGCGTGTTCGCGAACGAAACCCATCGCCATGCCGTGCTGATGGCGCGTTTGGACAACTTGGGTAAGGGCGCGAGCGGTGCAGCAGTCCAGAACCTGCAGCTGATGCTGGACCTTTAAAAGTCTTCGGCGCCTTTGACGACCCGACTCACCACATCCGGGGCAAAGCCTCGGGACACCAAGAATCGAATTTGCTTAATCCGCCCCGCCAGGTCCTCGGGCGGGGCTCCGAATTTCTTGCGCCACACCTCATGTGCGCGCGCCAGCTCAGTGCTGCGCATCTCTTGCACGGCTTCGGCGATGGCCTCGACAGGCAATCCCTTGGCTTGCAATTCTTGACGCACCCGGGATGCACCGAGCTTGGCGGACCGCCGATTGACCACCGAATCCACCACACGCTGCGCGTTGATGAAGTCTTTGGCCTCCAAAAAATCCAACGCCTGGGCCAGTTCACCCGGCGTTTCCTCAAACGATTTGAGCTTGCGCTCTAGCTCCAACCGCGAATGCTCCCGCTGTGACAGCAGGCGCAAAGCACGGCCTTTGAGCGAGAGTTGAAAGCCCGAGGCCCTTTTCGCCTTTGGCTTCTCATCCCCGTTTGAGTCCACGTCGTGTGTCACAAGGCTGGCTTTTCTGTGCTGCGCTTAGGCCAGCACGTCGTCGGCGTCTTTTGCTTCTTTTACTTCCTTGGCCGGCTTGGCCGCCTTAGGCGCTTTCTCTTCTTTGACAACTGGAGCTTCAGCGCCCCCTGCCAACAACGGAATGCCCAACGATTCGCGCACTTTGTTTTCAATTTCGAAAGCAAGGGCTGCGTTTTCACGCAAAAACTCACGGGCGTTGTCGCGTCCTTGACCAATTTTTTCACCGTTGTAGGCGTACCAAGCGCCAGACTTCTCGATGACTTTGGCGTTCACGCCCATGTCAATGATTTCGCCTTGGCGGCTGATGCCTTCGCCAAACAAGATGTCGAACTCGGCTGTCTTGAAGGGCGGCGCTACTTTGTTCTTCACCACTTTCACGCGGGTTTCGTTGCCCACCGCTTCGTCACCGCGTTTGATCGTGCCAGTCCGACGAATGTCCAAACGCACCGAGGCGTAGAACTTCAGGGCGTTACCACCCGTGGTGGTCTCTGGGGAGCCAAACATCACGCCAATCTTCATGCGAATTTGGTTGATGAAAACTACCGTGCAGTTGGTCTTCTTGATGGAGGCAGTCAACTTTCGCAAAGCTTGGCTCATCAAGCGCGCTTGCAGGCCGGGCAATGAGTCGCCCATGTCGCCTTCGAGTTCGGCCTTGGGTGTCAATGCGGCGACCGAGTCGATCACCACCAAGTCCACCGCGCCAGAGCGCACCAAGCTGTCCACCACTTCGAGAGCTTGTTCGCCGGTGTCGGGTTGGCTGATGAGCAACTCTTGCAAGTTCACGCCGAGGTTTTGGGCGTATTGAGAGTCCAAGGCGTGCTCAGCATCCACAAACGCGCAGGTGCCGCCTTGTTTTTGCATTTCAGCAATCACTTGCAGCGTGAGGGTGGTTTTGCCCGATGACTCTGGGCCGTAGATTTCAATCACGCGGCCACGTGGCAAACCGCCGACGCCCAACGCGATGTCCAGACCCAAAGACCCGGTTGAGACGACTTGGATGTCATCAATCACCTCACCTTCGCCCAAGCGCATGATGGTGCCCTTGCCGAATTGCTTTTCGATCTGCGCCAAGGCAGCTTGCAGGGCTTTGGCTTTTTCGCTGTCAGCGACGATGGGTTTGCTGTTCATAAAAATCTCCGTTAAAACAAGGGCTTACTTGAAATTTCCAGCCACTGCGTTTAACAACAGCTGGATGCTTGACCAGTACTTTAACGCAAAGTCGAAACGTGTAAACACTTTTTAAAGTCAGTTTACCTTACCATATAAAGATGTCTGCTTCGCCCGTCATTTCACCTTCGCCCGACTGGCGTCAAATCCACCTTGGCCGCTTGCTTGGCCACGCGATGCGCCGATTTGATGCCCGCGTGCTTCAGCTGATGGCACGCAACGAGGACGTGCCTCTTGCTCTGTCAAACCTCGCCTCGCGCGCACAAGTCAGTGCTGCACACATCCACATCACGCGCCACCTGAGCTTGCAGGGCTCACGCCTGAGCGAGCTAGCTGCGAGTGCCGGCATGACCAAGCAGGCGATGGGCGACCTGGTGACCCAATGCGAAGCCTGGGGCTTGGTAGTACGCACGGCCGATCCACAAGACGCCCGCGCCCGACGCATCGTATTCACCCCTACTGGTTTGGCTTGGCTGCAGGCCTTCGAGCAAGCGGTGACCCAAACCGAACTTGAATTTCAACAAGAAGTGGGTGCAGAGGTCGCAACCGTGGTCAGTTTGGGCCTAGAGGCCTATGCCAGCGCATACTCAGGCCTAGAATCGAAGCCCTGATCCGACAAAACAACGACGAAGCTGGAGACAACTCATGCGCATACTGATTGCAGAAGACGACCTGGTCTTGGCCGATGGCCTGTTGCGCACCTTGCGCGCGTCTGGGGCTGCCGCAGATCACGTGGCCAGTGGCACCGAAGCTGACGCCGCTCTGATGACCACCGACGAGTTTGATTTACTCATTTTGGATCTAGGGCTTCCCAAAATGCACGGCCTAGAAGTGCTCAAGCGCTTGCGTTCACGCGGCTCGTCCATCCCTGTGCTCATCCTCACTGCCGCTGATGGCGTGGAAGAGCGTGTCAAAGGTTTGGACTACGGTGCAGACGACTACATGGCCAAGCCCTTCAGTCTGCAAGAGCTCGAAGCACGCGTACGCGCCTTGACGCGTCGCGGCATGGGCGGCACATCGTCCTGCATCAAACACGGCCCCATGGTGTACGACCAAACCGGTCGCGTCGCCAGCATCGACGGCAAGATGATTGAGCTATCCGCACGTGAACTGGGTTTGCTGGAAGTGCTGCTGCAACGCACCGGTCGTTTGGTGAGCAAAGACCAATTGGTCGAACGCCTGTGCGAGTGGGGCGAAGAGGTGAGCAACAACGCGATTGAGGTGTACATCCACCGCCTGCGCAAGAAGATTGAAAAAGGCCCCATCCGTATCGCCACCGTGCGTGGCTTGGGCTACTGCCTCGAAAAAATCCCGGGTTAAACACGCCGCGCTCACATGGCTAAGCTGTTTAGGCGCGAGCAACACTCGCTATTTGGCGAGATTCTGGATTGGATGCTGACGCCGCTGCTGCTGCTGTGGCCCGTTAGCTTGGCCTTGACCTGGCTGGTCGCCCAAAGCATTGCCGGGCGCCCGTTTGACCGAGGCTTGGAATACAACGTCCAAGCGCTCGCCCAGCTCGTCAAGAGCGACCAAACGCGCATGTACTTCCACCTGCCTTTGCCTGCGCGCGAGATCTTGCGCGCCGATGAAGCCGACATGATTTACTACCAAGTGCTCGGCACGCGCGGTGAGTTTGTGAGCGGCGAGCGCGACTTCCCACTGCCCACCGATGAAGAGCAACCTTTGGCCGGAGAAGTCCGCATTCGCGATGATGAAATGCGTGGCGCGGATGTTCGCGTGGCCTACACCTGGGTTCGCGTGGAAGTACCGGGCGCTAAGCCGGTGCTGGTGCAGGTGGGCGAAACACTCGAAAAGCGCTCGGTGCTGGCCACCGAAATTATCAAAGGCGTGATGCTGCCGCAATTCGTCATTTTGCCGCTGGCGGTGCTGCTGGTGTGGCTGGCTTTGGCCCGCGGCATTCGCCCGCTGAGCAAGCTAGAAGAACGCATTCGCCTGCGCAAGCCCGATGACTTGAGCCCCCTCGATGACTCCGCCGTGCCGCAAGAGGTGGCACCGCTCGTGGCCTCCATCAACGACTTGCTGACACGACTCAAAGAGTCCATCGCCACACAAAAACGTTTCTTGGCAGATGCCGCGCATCAGCTCAAAACCCCGCTCGCGGGCTTACGCATGCAAGCCGACTTGGCGCAACGCGCCGACTCGAGCGCAGACGAGCTGAAACAGTCCCTGAAACTGATAGGACGGGCGAGCATTCGCGCCACGCACACGGTCAACCAATTGCTCTCGTTGGCACGTGCCGAAAGCGGCAGCACCAACATCGCACGCAACCCGTGTGATTTGGTGAGCTTGGTCAGCGACGTGATTCAAGACTCTCTGCCACACGCACTGGACAAACACATCGATCTTGGCTACGAGGGCGCGCAACCCGGCAGCAGCGGTGTCCGCGTGATGGGCAGCCCCACGCTGCTCAAAGAAATGGTGCGCAACTTGGTGGACAACGCCATCAACTACACCCCCTCCACCGAAGCCCACCCAGGCGTGATCACCCTGCGCCTACTGGCCGACAAGCTCGGTAAAGTTTTGATCTTGCAAGTGGAAGACTCTGGCCCCGGCATCCCCGACGCCGAGCGCGATTTGGTGTTCCAGCCCTTCTACCGCGCCTTGGGCACGGAGGCCGATGGTTCAGGCTTGGGGCTGGCTATCGTGCTGGAAATTGCACACCAACACGCAGCCATCGTGACACTGGAAGATGCTTTTCCAGGCAAACCCATGCCCGGGGCTCGTTTCTCGGTGCGCTTCTCGAACACGCAAGCCTAAATTAAGCCAGCGACCGCAAGGCTGTCTCAATCGGTCTCATTGAGACAAACAATCACGGGCACACGGTTTCTTGGCTAACATTCATGTCAATGAGTTTTGCTCATTCGATAGTTTTTAACAACCACCCAAAGGAAACCACATGTCTTTAATCAACACACAAGTTCAGCCTTTCAAAAACCAAGCCTTCCACAACGGCAAATTCATCGAAGTGACCGAAGCCACGCTCAAAGGCAAGTGGAACGTGTTCATCTTCATGCCAGCCGCTTTCACCTTCAACTGCCCCACAGAAATCGAAGATGCTGCTGACAACTACGCTGCCTTCCAAAAAGCCGGCGCAGAGGTGTACATCATCACCACCGACACCCACTTCTCACACAAAGTGTGGCATGACACTTCGCCTGCTGTGGGCAAAGCCAAGTTCCCATTGATCGGTGATCCCACACACAAGTTGACACGCGCTTTTGGCGTGCACATTGAAGAAGACGGCCTGGCATTGCGCGGCACGTTTGTGATCAACCCAGAAGGCATGATCAAAACAATGGAAGTCCATTCCAACGAAATCGCTCGTGACGTGTCTGAGACATTGCGCAAGTTGACCGCCGCTCAGTACACCGCCGCTAACCCAGGCCAAGTGTGCCCAGCGAAGTGGAAAGAAGGCGCTAAGACTTTGGCTCCTTCCATCGACTTGGTCGGCAAGATCTAATTTTTACCTCCTGAACCACACCCTGCGCAAGCAGGGCGTTGACCGCAGCGCATGCAGCCACAAGCCGCGTGCGTTGTCCTCAACGAACCCCACCCCGATGAACCACTCAAGCCAGCGCCACAAGCGCATGGCCTAGGGTCTTTGCACCCTGAAATAGGAAAACACCATGCTCGACGACGCACTCAAAACACAACTTCAACAATACCTTGGCATGTTGCGCCAGCCCATCCGCTTGATCGCCTCACTCGACGACAGCGAGACTGGCAAAGACATGGGCGAGCTGCTCAACACCATCGTGGGCTTGTCTGACAAAGTCACGCTCGACACATCGGGCACTGATGCACGCAAGCCATCATTCGCCGTCGTTCGCGAAGGTGAAACCCACGGCGTGCGCTTTGCAGGTTTGCCACTGGGTCACGAGTTCACCTCGCTGGTGTTGGCCCTGTTGTGGACCGGCGGTCACCCACCCAAGGTGGAACAAGATGTGATCGATAGCATCAAAGGTCTTAATCCTGTTGCTGGTGGCGACTTCAACTTCGAGGTCTACATGTCCCTGAGCTGCCACAACTGCCCAGACGTGGTGCAAGCGCTCTCGCTCATGGCCATCGTCAACCCCAAGGTCAAGACCGTGGTGATCGAAGGCGGCGCGTTCCAAAAGGAAGTGGAAGAGCGCCAAATCATGGCTGTGCCCATGGTGTTCTTGAACGGCCAAGTGTTCGGCTCAGGCCGCATGAGCGTGGAAGAGATCGTCGCCAAGCTCGACACAGGCGCTGCCGCACGCGACGCCGTGAAAATGAGCGAGAAAGCCCCTTACGACGTATTGATCGTGGGTGGTGGCCCAGCCGGTGCAGCCGCCGCTGTGTATGCAGCCCGCAAAGGCATCCGCGTCGGCATTGCCGCTGAACGCTTTGGCGGTCAGCTGAACGACACCATGTCGATTGAAAACTACATCTCTGTGCTCGAGACCAACGGCCCCAAGCTCGCCGCGGAC
>CAIODK010000104.1 GCA_903856995.1 uncultured Burkholderiales bacterium | reverse complement strand
ATTTCTTCTAAAGGCAAGCTGGAAAATGGTTCTAATAGCCGTGCTGAAACCAACATTGATTTTCAAGTTATGTATGACATCAGCTCTTCTGTTGGTGCAACGCCTAAAACTTTGAAGGTTGGTGCAGAGTATCAATTCTGGAAAAACAAATTTGGTAATGACTACACTGGCTTTGCTGGCACTGGTGCATTTGCCAAGACCCCAATGGTCCGTGCTGAATACCACTTCTAATCAAGTGTGATGCCAGCAAAAAGACCGCCCTCGGGCGGTCTTTTTTTATGCCTCAACGAAAGCGAAATATCACTTCACCCAAGGCGTAATCTGCGGCACTGCACATGGCCCATCGACAGAGATGGACTCAAAGTCCGCCGGTCCAACAATCTCTAGGTACTCCATGTCGGGCGAGTAGTCGAACAGGTAATGGATGATGCCGGGGCGCTGGTGCACGCAGTCGCCCGCAGATACGAGCGTGGGTGTTTCGCCGTACATGAATCTCGCCCAGCCTTTGAGCATGATGACGATTTGAAATTCAGCCACGTGGTAATGCCAGCCTGTGCCGTTGTCAGGCGGCATGTTGGCTTTGGCGATGTGCGCGATCACCTTGCCGTGCGTGGCTTTGGCGACGCCCAAGTCGCGGTAAACAAAGAAGTCGCGCAAGCCACCGGGCAAGAACTGGGTGTCTTCGGGTTTGATGTGCGAGAAGTCGGTGTGGCTCTCGTAGGCGATGGTTTTAGAAACAGCTGTCGTCATGGTTAAAACTCCACTTCAAGTTCTTCAATGTCATCTGGCTCGGCAGTTGCGGCTGCGATCCACTCCTTCATCTCGGGCATCGACACAATCGTTTGGCAATAAGCTTCGCACATGGGGTCGAGGGCAATGCCGTAGGTGATGAACCGTGTCACCACGGGGGCAAACATGCAGTCGGCCAAGGTGGGTTGCTTTCCAAACAAATAGGGGCCCTTGTAGGTGGCAAGGCAGACGTTCCAGATGAACAGCACGCGGTCGATGTCGAGCTGGGCTTTGGACCAGACTTTGAATTTGCTGAACTTGGCTTTGATGTTCATCGGCAGTGACGCACGCAGTGCTGAAAAGCCAGAATGCATCTCGCCGCAGATGGACCGGCAATGTGCACGGTGCACCGCGTTGGTGGGTAGCAGGTGCGCTTTTGGTGCGATTTCGTTGAGGTATTCGCCAATGGCCATGGTGTCCCACACACGCACCTCACCATGATTGAGGCACGGCACGAGGATGGACGGCGAGAGCAGTAGCAGCTCGGCGCGTGCATCCGCGCTGTCCGTGGCCACGGGTGTTTCCTCGAAGGGAAGGCCTGCAAGCTTGACCATCAGCCAGCCTCGCAGAGACCAAGACGAGTAGTTCTTGCTGCTGAGTGTGAGCGTGGTTTTGGCCATGGTTGCCTTTTGGTGCATGTGACTTGGGTACACACCTATTGCAAGACGTGTGCCATCGTGTGGCACGCGTCTTGCAGTTCACCTCGTATCTAGACAACGCTGTAAAGCGTGGAGACAGCACGATGATTTATCGCAACTACCAAGCTGTGGCGGATGTGTCAGACCCCATCCGTAAATTCGCAGAGCATGCACGCGAGATCAGCATGAACTGGTTTGATGGCAAACGCATCACCCCCTTGCAACGCATGGCTGCGTATTACGAGCAGGTGGCGTTGTTGGGGTTCACGCACACGCGACCGTCGTTCAACATCGCGAGCGTGACAGGCGCTGACGGCAAGCGAGTTCCCGTCCTCGAAACAACGTCATTCCGAACGCCGTTTTGCGATCTGGTGCGTTTTTGCCGCGCAGATGCCAAGGACCTGCCCAAGCTCTTGCTCGTCGCCCCCATGTCGGGCCACTTCGCCACCTTGCTGCGCGGCACGGTGCAGACCTTGGTGCAAGACCACGAGGTGTACATCACCGATTGGCGCAATATCCGAGATATCCCGTTGAGCGAGGGAGCGTTTGGTTTGGATGAATACATCGAGCACATCATTTGGTTCATGCAGCACCTCGGGCCCAATGCGCATTTGATGGGCGTGTGCCAGCCCACAGTGGCGTGCCTGGCTGCCACCGCTGTGTTGGCCGAAGACAGAAGCGACTGCCAACCCGCGAGCTTGACGCTGATGGCGGGGCCGATCGACACCCGCGTCAACCCCACGGGGGTGAACGCGCTGGCCATGAGCAAGCCCATCGAGTGGTTTGAAACAAACTTTCTGGGTATGGTGCCTCTGAATTTCAAAGGGGTGGGTCGCCGCGTGTATCCGGGCTTCATGCAGTTGATGGCGTTTTTAAACATGAACATCGACCGTCACCAACAGTCGTTCAAAAACCTCTACGAACACCGCGTGAATGGCGAGGACGAAAAAGCCGATGTGATTCGCGATTTCTACCAAGAGTATTTTGCCATCATGGATTTGTCGGGGCCGTTCTACATTGAGACGGTTCGTCAAGTGTTCCAAGACCATGCGTTGCCCAACGGCACGATGACCTACCGAGGCCGGCCCTTGAACCTGCAAGCCGTGCGCAAAACCTTTTTGCTCACCGTTGAAGGCGAGCGCGATGACATTTGCGGGATGGGCCAAACCTTGGCGGCGCAAGATTTGTGCAGCATGTTGCCCGCCTACCGCAAGACGCACCATTTGCAATCGGGGGTGGGTCACTATGGGGTGTTCAACGGCAAGCGTTGGGAGTCGCAAATTTATCCGGTGGTGCGCAACTTGATTCGTTCTGCGCATTGATAACCTCGTTTTCTTGGGTAGCATGACAACTTGTTAGGAGTCCTGTCATGTTCCAAGTTCACGCCGTTGCCCCGCACCGTTTGCCCCAGCTCTTGCGCGAGATGCCCAAGGCGGAGCTGCACATCCACATCGAGGGCTCGCTAGAGCCTGAGCTCATCTTTGCGCTGGCCGAGCGCAATGGTGTGACGCTGCCTTATGCCAACGTAGAAGCCTTGCGTGCCGCCTATGCCTTTGACAACCTGCAAAGCTTCTTGGACATTTATTACGCGGGTGCCAGCGTGCTGTTGCATGAGCAAGATTTCTACGACATGGCGTGGGCTTATTTGCAACGCGCAGCAGCGGACCACGTGGTGCATGCTGAGATTTTCTTTGACCCGCAAACCCACACCGAGCGTGGCGTGGCTATGGCCACTGTCATCAACGGTCTGCACCGCGCGTGTGTGGATGCGCAAGCGCAGCTGGGTGTGAGCGCGCAACTCATCTTGTGTTTCTTGCGTCACCTGAGCGAAGAGGCCGCGTTACACACCTTCAACGAAGCCTTGCCATTTAAGGCCAAGTTCATTGGCGTGGGCTTGGACTCCAGCGAAGTGGGGCATCCGCCTGAAAAATTCAAAAACGTGTTTGCCCTAGCCCACGCGCATGGTCTGCACTTGGTGGCGCACGCAGGCGAAGAGGGACCACCTGCCTACATCTGGAGCGCTTTGGATGTGTTGCGCGTCGAACGCATCGACCATGGCGTGCAAGCCGTGCACGATGCCGCGTTGATGACACGCTTGGCCCAAGACCGCACACCACTCACGGTGTGCCCGCTGTCGAACCAAAAGCTGTGTGTGTTTCCAGATTTGAAACACCACAACATTGGCCAACTGCTAGACGCAGGCTTGTGCGTGACCATCAACTCGGACGACCCTGCCTACTTTGGGGGCTACATGAACGACAACTTCGTGCAGACCTTTGAAGCCACAGGCTTGACCGCACAGCAAGCCTACGTGCTGGCCAGCAACAGTTTTGAAGCCAGCTTTGCGACGCAGGCTCAAAAAAATGTTTGGCTGCACGCGCTCAAGCAAACGTTTCAAAAGTTTCCTGAGCAAGATTAAGGCTTGAGCAGGGCCAGCAAGCTTTGCAAGTTCGGTGCTTTGCCCAACGCCCAGCAGGCTTTGATAATTTGATTGCTACGCTCAGCGCCCAAAATCGGGTCAGCCAAATCGTGGAACTTGCTTTCCAACATGGCGTCGGTCATGGGGCGTTGCAGTGAGCCGATTGCGTGCTCCACATGCACGT
>CAIODK010000103.1 GCA_903856995.1 uncultured Burkholderiales bacterium | reverse complement strand
GTCGATCAAATGCACTTCGCTCACAAACATCCGAAAGTCGGTGGGCGTGATGGTGGCCCCAGTGCTGCCCACTTTGCTGTACGACTTGCCGCATTCAAACGGTGCGCCATTGACTTCGGCTGCAAACTGAATGTTCACATCTTGCGTGCTGGCGCTGGGGCTGAGTCCCGCGCAAGCCGTTAACAGCGCGGCAGACGACAGGGCGATGAGTGTGATGAGTGTGATTTTGGTCATGGTCATTCCTTTAATGGTGGTGGTCGTGGGCGGGTGCGCTGTTTTTGGGTGTTTGCACATGTACCGTCACTTCGCGCTCGCCAGAGTTTTTGAATTGCAGCCACACCGAAAAACGGTCGCCGTCTTTCAGAGGCTGCTTGAGGTTGATCAGCATCAGGTGGTAGCCGTCGGCGCTGCCGTGCATCATGCGCAGCTCGGCTTGTGCGGGCAGGTCAATGGCGGGAACCGCGCGCATCTTCATCACGTTGTTGTCCATTTGCATTTGGTGCAACTCCACGCGCTCGGCTACCGGTGTGCGTGCGCTGATGAGCTGGTCGGCTTGCTTACCCGTGTTGTGAATGCTGCGGATGTACATCGCACCCGTCATGCTGCCGCTGAGCGATGGCGTGGCGTAAGGGTGGTTGATTTTTAAGTCGCCGGCCTTGAAGCCATGCGCATGTGACGCTGTGGATGCTAAGGTGAGTGCGAGTGCCAGTAGCACAGGTTTGAGAAATTGAATCATGTGTAAATCATTGCAGACTGATATTTCAAAAGATTGAGATAGGTCAGTCTTTTCCCTAGGTAGGGCTGTGTGCAATGTGTCGGTAGAATTTCAATCATGCATTCGCTTCGCAACGCCATCCAAATCACCCGCCTCGTGCTGGTGTGGTTTGCGTTGTCTGTGGGCGTAGCCATTGCATCACCCGTGCTCAACCCCAAGGGCGTGGACATGGTGTGTACCGGCACTGGCATGATGAAGCTGGTGGTGCAGGGCGACGATGACAGCACTGCATCTGCCAAAACGATGGACTGCCCTTTGTGCATGTCGATCACCCCACCGCCGCCCGAGTTCAACACCACGTTGACCCAGCCCTCCCCACTGGCCCATGCCGTGCAGCCCATTGCGGCAGCGCACATTGCGGCCCTCACCGCGCCCCCGCTGCCATCGCGTGGGCCGCCTGCACTTTTCCTCTGATCGTTAAAGCGGGTGAGCAGCCAAGTGCTGCCACCTAATTTGTTGGCCTTGTCCCGCCTGTGGGCGCACACACGAGCCATCGAGATTTCAGGAAAATTTTCATGGACAAAATTAAAACCATCAAGCGCGGCCAAGTGCTGGTTAGCGCTGGCGAATACGGCCCTGTGTGGCGCATCACCGAAGGCATGTTTCGCCTTGAGCGTCTAAGCATGGACGGCATGTCGCTGGTGCAGCTGGGCTTGCCCGGCGACTTGCTGGGCGTTGAAGCCCTGTGTGCCGAACCCTACGCCTACATCATCACCGCCATCACCACCGGCCAAGCCGAGCTGGTGGATGCCAATCACGAGTTGTCACGCTTTGGTGTTGTGGCCAAAGCTTATTTGCAACAACAGCGCCGCACCCACGACATGATGAAGCTGCGCGGCGGCCCCGTGAACGAACGCTTGGCGCACTTCCTCAAACTGCTGGCGCGCAACGTTGATGGCAGCGAATGCGAGCTAGACCGCCGTGACCTGCCCGTTCTCAAAGAAATTGCCGCCATCTTGGATACGGCCACTGAAACCGTGTGCCGCGAACTCAACGCTTTCTTGCCAGCGCGTGTGTATCAACGTCATGTGCGCGAGGCTTGGGCCGGTGCGTCAAATTTGGCTTTGGCTGCATGAAGGGGATGACGATGAAACGTTATTTTTCTGCCCAAGGCGCCAAGCGCGGCCTCGTGTTGGCAGCACTAGCCGTGCTGTTGTGGGGCTGCTGGGCGATTGGTTATTTGCAAGGCTTGGACGGGGCCATGCCACCGTCTGCGCTGTGGATTGTGTTGTGATTTTTAGGAGTTGGAAATGAGTAGAACTAAGTTTGCAATTAAGCCACTATCGTTGGCGATTGCGGTGTGTTTTTCGGGTGCTGCCGTTGGGCAGGACGTTTCCCCTGTCAAAGACATTGGTGTGATCGTGATCACTTCGGGGCAATCGTCGTCATTGCCGACCCAGATCCCGACCACGATGGAATCGGTGACAGCGAAACAAATTGCCGAAACGATCAATGCCACAGACAGCGAGGACGCCTTGAAGTACTTGCCCAGTCTATCGGTACGTAAGCGTTTCGCAGGGGACTACAACCACGCCGTGTTGGCAAGCCGTGCATCGGGCTCACAAAATGCCGCTCGTAGCGCGGTGTACGCGGACGGTATGCCCTTGTCTAACTTTGTGGGTAACGACAAGTTTTATGCGCCGCGTTGGGGCATGGTGGCACCTGAAGAGATTGAACGTGTTGATGTGATGTATGGCCCCTTTTCGGCGGCCTACCCTGGTAATTCCGTGGGTGCGGTGGTGGACTATGTGACGCGGATGCCCAAACAGTTTGAGGCACACATGAAAGTCGGCGCTTTCAAACAAACCTTCGATCAATACAACACGCATGATTCTTTCGGTGGCAAGAATGCCAGCGTGACATTGGGAAGCAAAGAGGGTGACTGGTCGTATTGGTTTCACCTGAGCCGACAAGATGTCAACGCGCAGCCGATGGGGTTTGTCACAGGCGCTGTGAAAACAGTTCCTGCAGGAACTGCAGTGAATGGCGCCGTTCCTGCG
>CAIODK010000102.1 GCA_903856995.1 uncultured Burkholderiales bacterium | reverse complement strand
GCTTTCACAATATGGTGTTCAGCGAAGAAAGTACCGTGGGTGCGTTCTTACTGCGGGCACGCCGCGAAGGTCTGCGCGACTTTGGCGCGTGCCTGAGCCCACACAGCGCGTGGCTGATTTTGCAAGGCGTTGAAACCCTCTCACTGCGCATGGACCGTCACATGACCAACACCGAGAAGGTGGTTGCCTTCTTGGCCAGCCACCCCATGGTGAGCCGTGTGGGCCATCCGCTGATCAAAAGCCACCCCAGTCATGCCCTGGCTGAAAAGCTGCTGCGGTTTGGCGCGCGCGGTGCCGGTTCGGTGTTCAGCTTTGATATCCGAGGTTCGCGCGAGCAAGGCAAAGCCTTCATCGAAGCGCTCAAAATTTTCAGCCATCTCGCCAATGTGGGCGACTGTCGCAGCCTAGTGATTCACCCTGCCAGCACCACCCACTTTCGCATGAGCGATGAGGCGCTCAGCAGCGCAGGCATTGGCCCAGGCACCATCCGTTTGTCTATTGGCCTCGAAGACGCGGTTGATTTGATCGACGATTTGAAACGCGCTCTGAAAGCCGCAGAGAAGGCAGGTGCGTGATGAAGTTCAGTTTGAAAACTGCTGCGGGTCAAAACTACGAGGCCTATGCCTACACCGGCGGCAAAGCCTTTGATGCAGCCAAACCCACGATCATCTTCATCCACGGCGTGCTCAACGACCACAGTGTTTGGATTTTGCAAACCCGCTACTTGGCCCATCACGGCTTCAACGTGTTGGCGGTAGATTTACCCGGTCACGGGCGCAGCGGCGGCGAGGCGCCCAGCAGCGTGGAGGAAGCGGCGCAGTTCATCCAAACCTTGCTAGACGTGGCAGGCATCCAGCAAGCAGCCTTGGTCGGCCACAGCTGGGGTTCGCTGATTGCGCTCGAAGCAGCTGCAGGTTTGAAAAACCGCATCACACATTTGGCTTTGGTGGGCACGGCGTTTCCGATGCGGGTGTCCCCCGCTTTGATTGAGGCTTCTTTGAACGAGCCCATGAAAGCGCTGCACATGGTGAACACCTTCTCGCGTGCCACGCTCGCTGCGCCGCCATCGGTCCTCGGCCCAGGCACATGGGTGTTCGGTGCATCGATGGCTTTGGGCCGTCGCGTGTTGGCCAGCAACACCCGCGTGAATATTTTTCACCGCGGTTTTGTGGCTTGTGACAGCTATGCGAATGGCTTAGAAGCGATGGCCGCCGTCACATGCCCTGTGCTGTTCTTACTGGGGGAGAACGACCAAATGACACCACCACGCGCCGCAAAAAGTTTGATAGATCAAGCCAAGGCCTGTGGCAAAACTGTCAACGTAGCGACAGTGCCCATGGGTCATCACCAAATGAGTGAGTCACCAGAAGAGACTTTGGTTGCGTTAAAAAAGTTCTTCGGCTTACCGCTGTAGCAAAAGAATCACTCGTGTATGCGCACGAGCCACTCAGAGTACGTCGCGCAAACGCAAGTCTTGCCACTTCATCCACAAGCCTTCTGCTTCTGGGCTGCGCACCAACAGCAAACGCTCCATGAGCGGAGCCAACGGTGTGCGATGCGGGTCTACCAACATCACATAGCGCGCTTCTTTGACGTGGGTTTGACGTGCGTCGACCGACTCACTCAAACGTGCAATCCAGTCGAGGTCAACCAACGCGGCCAACACATCTTCAATTTGCAAAGGATCAAGGGCGAGGTCTTCGCACAGGGTTGTCATGCTCGCCCCATGCTCGTCGGTGTGACGGGCCCGTTGCAAGCGCTGCAACACCTCAACGGCTAACTGAAAGCGCCAACCCACGCTGCGGCCATCCCTTGAAATCCCCCCCAGCAAACTAGGCAGGTTCGCCACCAACACCGCCCCCATCAGCACGATGGACCACGTCAAATAAATCCACACCAACAAAATAGGCACGGTGGCAAATGCACCATAGACCACCGAATACGTGGGCATTTGCCCAAAGTAATAGGCCAGCACTTTGCGTGCAATCTCAGTCGCCGCGGCCACCCATATGCCACCCACCAGTGCATGGCTCCACCGCACTTGCGTATAAGGCACGAAACGGTAGAGCGCACTCACGGCCCAGGCCAACAACAAAAACTCCAAGGTGCTGAACAACCAGCGTAGATTGCCCACCCCATCAGGTATCACACCCCGTGACACAGCCACAAACTGAGACATCATCACCAAGCTGGCCCCCATGAGCAGCGGCCCCAAGGTGATGGCGGTCCAGTACAACAACATGCTGTGAGCCAATGGGCGGCGCTTGCGCACGCGCCAAATAGCATTGAGCGTGCGGTCAATGGTGAAAACCAAGGCCACGGCTGACAACAGCAGGGCCGTCACACCCACCACGCCCAAACGACTGGCTTTGCTGGCGAACAAGGTCAAATAGCCGAGCACTTGACGGGAAATGTTGTCGGGCACCAAGCTTTCGATCAAACGCTTTTGCAGGACCACTTGAAAGTCCCCAAACATCGGAAAAGCCGTGAACACAGCCAACGCCACCGTCACCATCGGGACTAAGGCAATGGTGGTCGTGAAGGTCAAACTACCTGCAGTTTGGCCTAGCCTGTCTTCACGAAACCGTTGCCGCAGGGTGCGCGCGGTATTGCGCCAAGGGAATCGGGCGAGTCGATCGAAAAAGTTCTGGAGTTGCGGGACAATCATGGCCTGAATCATCCCACTTTCTATGCACGACTCCACCCTTCCCCCCCAAGAAAATTCACACCGTCATGTGACGCTCACCCGCTTGCTGGCCGTGAGCAGCCTGATGGGGCTCATCGTGCTCGGCTTGGCATGGGAGCTATGGCTGGCCCCCTTGCGTCCCGGCGGGACGTTGCTGGCCCTCAAGGTGTTGCCCTTGTGCTTCCCACTCACCGGCTTGTTGAAAAACCGCATGTACACATACCGCTGGTTAAGCTTGCTGATTTGGCTGTACTTCACAGAAGGCGTGGTCCGCGCTTGGGGCGACGCCGCGCCGAGCAACTACTTTGCGTTGCTTGAAGTGTTTTTATGCGTGACGCTGTTTGTGGCGTGTGCACTGCATGTGCGTCTGCGATTGAAATACGCCAAAGCCAACGATCTCATCGAACAACCCAGCCCTTAATATCCACGATGCCCAACGCCACCTCGCTTGAATTGATCAACCACTTACGCCAACTGTTGGGCCAAGCCCATGTGTTGTGCGACGGTGATTTGACGGCCTACGAGCAAGACTGGCGCAAACGCGCACGCGGCAAAGCCTTAGCGGTGGTACGTCCCGGCAACACACAGCAAGTCGCAGAGGTGGTCAAAGCCTGCGCGCAAGCAGGCGTAAGCATCGTGCCGCAAGGCGGGAATACAGGTTTGGTGGTGGGGTCCATCCCCAACGACACAGGGACGCAGATACTGCTGAGCTTGCAGCGCATGAACGCCGTCCGCGGCGTTGACACAGACAACCTAACCATCACGGTGGAAGCGGGCTGTATCTTGCAAAACTTGCAGCAAGCTGCCGAGCAAGCTGGTTTTTTATTCCCCTTGAGTTTGGGCGCAGAAGGCAGCTGCACGATTGGCGGCAACTTAGCGACCAACGCAGGCGGG